>DASQMQ010000061.1:0-11830 GCA_035645455.1 Pseudonocardia sp. | reverse complement strand
CGCGACGTCGGCGGCCCACCGGCCGAACCTAACTCCCCCGGTCCGCGCCGACCAGCGCAGACCGGCCGGGCCGCGGGCCGGCCCGACCCACCGGGCGGACCACTCGGGCACGGCGCACGGTGCTGGGCGAACGGGGCCGGTCCGGGCCGCCACCGGCGGCGTCACCCGCGCTCACCGCGGATGAGCACCACGACCACGACAGTGTCGGGAACGACGCCTCCGGCGCGGTCGGCCTCTGGGCGACGTCGCTGGCCGGGCTCGGCACCGTCGTCGTCGACGACGGCTACCGGGTACTGCACCGGTCCGACCCCGACACCGCCGACCCGCCCGCCTCCACCTGTCTCGACCCGACCTGCACCGGGACCTGGGAGCCGGTGCTCACCGACGGGCGCGCGGTCGTCGGCAACGGGATCGCCGAGCCCGCTATCGGCACCCTGACCCGGCCCGACGGCTCCGAGCAGGTGACCCTCGGCGGGTGGCCGCTCTACCGCGGGGTCGGTGCACCGGCCGGGACGGCGCCGGCCCCGGACGGCGTCCGGTTCGCCGTCACCCCCGACGGCGGGAAGGCGGGGAGCTGACCGCCGACCGGACCGGGTCCGATCGTGCCGGGCTGGCGGCGTGATCGACGTCCGCGCCGTGGTCGGCCGGCGCCGTACGCCGAGGTGGCCCGCGAGCACTGCCGCCCGGGATGGCGCACGGCCGTCACGGTCCGGGTCAGGGCACCCGGCCGACCCCGCACAGCATCGAGACCTTCTTCACGACGCTGTCGGACTGCTCGATGGGAGGCCGCCAGCGGACCACCGAGGTGATCCCCGGCGGCACCAGGTCGAGGCCGGCGAAGAACGGGGCGAACTCCTCGCTCGTCCGCAGCTGGAACTGCACTCCGGCGCGCTTGTTCGCCCTCGCCGACGCCTCGCGCCGGTCGGGTGAGAGGTGATCGCTGGTGGCGTGGGTGATCACGACGAAGCTGCCCGGGGGCAGGGCGTCACGCAGCTCCGCGACGATCTCGTAGGGGCGCTCCGCATCGCTGATGAAGTGCATGATCGCCAGCAGGGTGAGCGCCACCGGCTGCGTCATGTCCAGCGTGGCGAGCAGGTCGGGGTCGGTCAGGATCGACGAGGGGCGGCGGACGTCGGCGTCGATGTAGGCCGTGGCGCCCTCCCGGGTGCCCTGCAGCAGCACCCGCGCGTGGGCGAGCACGATGGGGTCGTTGTCGACGTAGACGACCCGTGATCGCGGGTCGACGGCCTGGGCGACCTCGTGGACGTTGTTGGCGGCGGGGAGGCCGGCGCCGATGTCGAGGAACTGGCGGATGCCCTCCCGCTCGGCGAGGTACGACACCGCCCGCCCGAGGAACTGGCGGTTCTCCCTGGCCGACAGCCTGACGGTCGGAAAGGCGTTCTGCTCGATCTCCTCCGCCGAGGCGCGGTCGGCCGCGTAGTTGTCCTTGCCATCCAGCCAGTAGTCGTACCTGCGGGCCGGGTGCGGTCGGCTGGTGTCGACTCCTGGCGGCCCCTGCTCAACGCTCACTGACAACCCTGACCTTCCTCGGGCACCCGGACCGATGACCTCGCCCCGTATTGTGCGCCACGACCGGTGGCCGACCCGACCTAGCCGGTCGTCCCTTCCGCACGAGGTGGGAGCATGCCGGCATGGCCCTGATCTACAGCCCGTTCGACGCGACCGTTCAGGACGACCCGTACCCGGTCTACGCGGAGCTGCGCGAGCACCACCCGATCTTCCGCAACGACCGCGACGACTTCTGGGCGATCTCCCGCCACGCCGACGTCGACGCGGCGCTGCGTGACGCCCGGCGCTTCTCCAGCGTCAACGGCCTGCGCATCGAGCCGGCCTTCTGGGGACCGGACGCCGAGCGCTTCTTCTCCTTCGTCGCGATGGACCCGCCGAAGCACACCAGGATGCGGGCGCTGGTGTCGCACGCGTTCACCCAGCGGCGCGTCATGGCGCTGGAGCCGCGCCTGCGCGAGATCGCGCGGGGGTACCTGGAGCCGCTGCTGGACGCCGGATCGTTCGACATGATGACCGACTTCGCGGGCCGGTTCCCGACCGAGGTGATCTCCGAACTGGTCGGGGTCCCCGAGTCGGACCGGGACATGGTCCGCAACCTCGGCATGGCGATCATGTACCGGGACGACGAGGAGTCCACCGACCTGCCGCCGGAAGCGCTGCAGGCGATCGGGGCGCTGGTCGGCTACTACACCGAGCTGATCATGGCGCGCAGCCGCGAGCGCCGCGACGACCTGGTGTCGGCGTTGCTCGACGCGGCCGAGGGCAACGACCGGCTGACCCCCGAGGAGATCGTCGGGATCCTGATCCTGCTGATCGGTGCCGGCATCGAGACCACGATGCTGCTGCTGGGCAACACGTGGTTCGCCGGCGCACAGGCCCCCGACCAGCGGGCCAAGGTGTTCGCCGACGGCCGCATCGATGACTGGATCTCCGAGACGCTGCGGTTCGACCCGCCCAGCCAGGCCATCGCGCGCAGCACCACGGAGGACGTCGAACTGCACGGCACGACCATCCCCGCGCAGTCCCGCATCCTGTTGCTGGTCGGCTCGGCAAACCGCGACCCGGCGGTGTTCACCCATCCCGACCGGTTCGACCTCGACCGCGACGTCGCGCGCTCACTGTCCTTCGGCGTCGGGCGCCACCACTGCCTCGGCTCGCACCTCGGTCGACTGGAGGCGCGGATCGCGCTGCAGGAGATCGTGGCGGCGGTCGCGGACTACGAGGTCGACGTGGCGGGGGCGAAGCGGATCCGCTCGTCGAACAACCGGGGCTTCGTCTCGCTGCCGACCACGGTCACCACCCGGTAGAGCACGTCCGGGCAGGACGGAGAGCCACCAGCACGCCTCGCCGCACGCCGAGATCTACCACCCGGGCACGAACACCTGGCGGGGCGCGGCCGCGTCCCGGGTGGACCGGCTGTACCACTCGGTCGCGCTGCTGGTACCCGACGGCAGGGTCGTCACCGCCGGGTCGAACCCGGCCCGCAAGGACGAGGAGCTGCGCATCGAGGTGTTCTGGCCGCCGTACCTGTTCGCCGGGACCCGGCCGGCGGTGACGGTCGGGACCGAGCAGGTGCACTACGGCGGCACGGTGGTCGCGCAGGTCGCCGGGGCCGCGGAGCTGCGCGAGGCCAGCCTGCTGCGGCCCGGGGCCACCACCCCCTCCTGCGACGTCGAGCAGCGCCTGGTCGACCTCCCGCTGCGGGTCACCGGCCCGGACACGGGCGGGCTGCAGCTGCCGGTGACGCGCGCGCTGGCCCCGCCGGGGTGGTACCAGCTCGTGGTCGTCACCGCCGCGGGCGTCCCCTCGCCGGGGGTGTGGGTCCAGCTGTCCTGAACCGGGGCGGCGAACCGTCGATCGCGGCTTGCGTCGTGTCGTACGCTCCGCCTGCCCGTCGGCTCCGCAGGCGATTGCCCGGAGCGTGGCCGGCACCTCCGACGACGGCCGGCACCCGCCGGCGAGCGGCGAACAAGGGACGGCGATGACAGCGACCACCCGGCCGGTACCACGCACGGCCCCGGCGCCGGCGACGACCGCGCGCGTGGTGCTGGGCGCGGCCATCGCGGCGAACCTGCTGCTGATCGAGGTGCTCTTCGTCGCCTACGGCACGGGCAAGAACGAGATCCTGACCGTGGCCAAGTTCCTCGGCCTGCACGCCTCCCTGATCATGATGGTGCAGCTCGTGCTGATCGCCCGGCTGCCCTGGCTGGACCGCCGGATCGGGATGGACCGGCTCACCCTGTGGCACCGCTGGACCGGCTTCGCCCTGCTCTGGACGGTCCTGCTGCACGCGACGGTCGTCGTGCTCGGCTACGCGAGCCTGGGCGGGACCTCGCCGGCCGAGACGTTCCTCGACCTCGCCGCGGTGCCGGCGTCGCTGTTCGGCATGCTCGCCGCGACCCTGATCATCGTGGTCGCGGTGGTGTCGGTGCGCTACGCCCGCCGCCGCATGCAGTACGAGACCTGGCACGCCCTGCACCTGCTGGTGTACCTGGCGGTGGCGATCGGGGTCACCCACCAGGTGCTGGAGAGCACCACCTTCCCGGCGTCCCCGGCCGCGGCCGCGTACTGGTGGACGCTGTGGGCGCTGGTGGTCCTCGCCCTGCTGGTCGGTCGGCTCGGCGTGCCGCTGTGGCGCAACACCCAGCACCAGTTCCGGGTGGCCGCGGTGGTGCCCGAGGCCGACGACGTGGTGTCGGTGCACGTGACCGGGCGCAACCTGGACCGGCTGCCCGCGCAGGCCGGGCAGTTCTTCATCTGGCGCTTCCTCGACCACAACCACTGGTGGAAGGCCAACCCCTTCTCGCTGTCGAAGGCCCCGGACGGCCGCTCCCTGCGGCTGACCGCCAAGGCGGCCGGTGAGACCAGCGCCGGGCTGCGCAACCTGCCGGTCGGGACGCGGGTCTTCGCCGAGGGCCCCTACGGCGCCTTCACCACCCTGCACAGCACGCGCGAGGCGATGCTGCTGGTGGCCGGCGGCGTCGGCGTCACCCCGATCCGGGCCCTGCTGGAGCAGGCCACCGGGCCGACGACCGTGCTGTACCGGGTGCGCACCCCGGCCGATGCCGTGCTGCTCGGCGAGCTGCAGGAGCTCGCCCGGGCGAAGGGCGCGCAGCTGCACGTGCTGTCCGGGCGCACCGGCGCCGGGAACCCGCCGAACTCGCCCTTCGAGCCGTCGAACCTGCTCGCCCTGGTGCCCGACATCCGCGACCGCGAGGTGTTCGTCTGCGGGCCGCCGGCCATGACCTCGGCCGTGCTGCGCAGCGTCCGCGCGCTGGGGGTCCCGCGCCGGCAGGTGCACGCCGAACGGTTCGGCCTGGCCTGACTGTGCGAGTGGTCGGGCGTCGGCAGGTCCTGCGAGCGACCCGCGCACCCGGCTCTGCCAGACCTGCCGGGCGGCCGGTCGGGGGCGCTCAGGGTCGGGTGCGCTGAGGGTCGCACCGTGCGGAGATCCCATCCATCGTGTCACGACATGGCGACGTAGGGTGGCGCACGAGGTCCCGACGGGTGCGGTCCCGGGGAGGTCGACGTGCTCAGCGAACACGAGTGGCGGGCGCCCGCGGACCGCGGGCCGGCACCGGTCGTCGTCGCGGTGGACGACGCGGGAACGGCCGACGGAGCCGTGGAGTGGGCGGCCGCCGAGGCCGGCGCCCGGGGCTGCCCGCTGCGCATCGTGCACGTGGCCCGCCCGCCAGTGCCCGCTGACCCGTACTGCGCTCCGGTGCCGATCGGTGCGGTGCCGACCCGGCTCGCCGCCGAGGCGGTCCTCGCCGACGCGGTCGGCCGGGCCCGCACGATCGCCTCCGACATCACGGTGTCGACCCGGCTGCGCCACGGCGCCACCTGCCGCGCGCTGCTCGACGAGGCCGCCCGGGCCCGGTTGCTCGCCCTCGGCGGATCGGGCCCGTGCGGGCCGTTGCGGGCGCTCACCGGGGCCCTCACCGGCGAGGTCGCCGTGCGGGTCGCCGCCCACGCGTCCTGCCCGATCGTGGTGGTCGGCCCGGCTCCGCTGCCCGAGGACGACCGCCCGCCGCCCCGGGTCGTGGTGGGCGTCGACGCCGCCTCGTGCGGAGCCGCGGTGGGCTTCGCCTTCGACGCGGCCCGGCAGCGCGGCGTCCCGCTCGTCGCCGTGCACGCGTGGCAGCCGGACGTTCCGGCCGATGTCGGGGCGCCGCCGGGCTGCCTGGCCATGGCCGAGGAACAGGCCCGGCTGATCCTGGACCGGGCGCTCGACACCTGGCGGGCGAGCTCCCCCGACGTGCCCGTGCACGCCGTCCTGGTGCGCGACCGTCCCGGGCCGGCGCTGGCCGGGCAGTCCCGCGGCGCCGCCCTGCTCGTCGTCGGCAGCCGCGGCCGCGGGCCGCTGCAGGGCGCGGTGTTCGGTTCGGTCAGCCGGACGGTCCTGCACCGCAGCCGCGGCCCACTGGCCATCGTCCCCCAGGACCGCGGGCCGGCCCCGCGATCGACCTGGTCGCCCTCCGTCTGACCGACCCGCTGCCCGCCCGCGCCGGACCCGTGCCGTCGTCGGTCCGGGCGTGGAGCGACCAGGGGTGGCCGTGACGCAACGGGACCGCCGAGCTGGGGGTGTCGGCGGGCAGCATCGTGCAGCTCTACCTGTCCGCGGCCCGGGTGGACGCGCCGCCGGTCACGGCGCCGTGCCGTCCAGGGCGTCCAGGACCGCCTTGGGGGTGATCGGCAGCTCCCGGATCCGCACACCGACCGCGTCGTGCACGGCGTTGGCCACGGCCGCGGCCACCCCGGTCGCCCCCAGCTCGCCGATGCCGCGGGCGCCGGTCGGGCTGGCGTGCCCGTCGAACTCCTCGACGAAGTGCACGTCGATGTCGGCCGGGATGTCCGCGTTGACCGGGACCGCGACCCCGGACAGGTTCTTGGCCAGGAACCGCCCGTGCACCGGCTCGACCGCGGACTGCTCCAGCGCGGCCATGCCCCAGCCCCAGACGATCGAGCCGATCATCTGGCTGCGCGCGGTCACCGGGTTGACGATGCGGCCCGCGGAGTAGCTGCCGACCGCGCGGCGCAGCCGCAGCAGCCCGAGCCCGGGGTCCACCCCGACCTCGACGAAGATCGCGCCCCAGGTGCGCATGGCGTACGGGGTGCCGGCCCCGTCGGCCTCGAACTGCGCGCCGCCCGGCAGCCGGAACTCGCCCTCGCCGACGACCTCCCGGCCCAACCCGGCGACCGCCGCGGCGACGTCCAGCGCATCCACCGCGACCCCGGTCTTCTCGGCGAGCCGCTCGCGGATCTCCCGGCAGGCCAGCACCGTCGCGCCGCCGGTGCCCATGGTGGCCGAGGAGCCGTAGGCCGGCCCGGAGCGCGGCAGCGCGCTGTCGCCCCAGACCACCGACACCGCCTCCGGGGGCAGGCCCAGCTCCTCCCCCACCAGCCGGGTCAGCACGGTCGGCAGCCCGGTGCCGATGTCCGGGGTGGCGGTCTCGACGCGGGCGGTGCCGTCGGGCGCCAGGTGCACCCGCACCTCGCCGGGGAACCGGAACCCGCCCATGGTCGCGGTGGCCATGCCGTGCCCGATCCGCCACGGCCCGTCCCGGCGCGGCCGGTCGTGCCGGTCGTACCAGCCGTAGCGGTCCGCGCCCTCCCGGTACGCCTCCCGCAACCGGTTGGACGACCACGGACGGCCGTGCTGCGGGTCGACCTCGGCCCGGTTGACCAGCCGCAGGTCCAGCGGGTCCAGCCCGAGCTGCGGGGCCAGCTCGTCCAGGGCGCTCTCCAGCGCCCACGACCCGGGCCCCTCCACCGGGGCCCGCATCGGGTTGGGCAGGTTCAGGTTGACCCGCTCCACCCGCTGCTCGGTGTGCACCGCGGGGCAGGCGTAGAGGTTCTTGGAGATCTCGGTGGCCGGTTCGGAGAAGGTGTCGGTCAGCGGGGTGACCGTGGTGACCTCGTGGCGCAGGGCGGTGAGCCGCCCGTCCCGGGCGGCGCCGACCCGCACCCGCTGTCGGATCAGCCCCTGGTAGGCACCCATGCTGTACATCTGCGACCGGGTCAGGGCGACCGACACCGGCCGGCCCACCACCCGGGCCGCGGCCGCGACCAGCACCTGGTGCGGCCAGACGAAGCCCTTCCCGCCGAACCCGCCGCCGGTGTGCCGGGCCACGACGCGCACGTCCGCCGGGCGCAGGCCGAACGCGGCAGCCAGCACCACCTGCACGTTGTGCGGGTGCTGGACCGCGTCCCAGACCGTGACCGCGTCGCCGTCCCAGGCGGCGGTGGTGGCGCTGGGCTCCATCGGGTTGTGGTGGCGCGGCGGCTGGCTGTAGCTCGCACTCACCCGCCGGTCGGCCTGCTCCCAGCCGGCTCGCAGGTCCCCGCGACGCAGGTCGTCGCCCAGCGGGCCGCCCTGCGGGGCGGGTTCGACGCGGCCGTGTCCGGGGGTGACGGGGGGCCGGGCGTCGATCCGCACCCGGACGGCTGCGGCGCCGGCCTCGGCCGCCTCCAGGGTGTCCGCCAGCACCAGGGCCACCGCCTCGCCCTCGTGCTCGACGGCGTCGGACTGCATCGGCAGCCGCAGCACCGCCGCCGGCGGGCCTATCTCGCCGAGCCGCGGCAGGTCGGCGTGGGTGAGCACGCCGACCACGCCGGGCAGGGCCAGCGCGCCGGCGGCGTCGACGTCGGCGACCCGGCCGGCCGCGACGGGCGACCCGACGAACACCCCGTGCAGCCGGCCCGGCGGCCGGTGGTCGGCGGCGTAGCGGGCGGCGCCGGTGACCTTGCTGCGCCCCTCGACCCGGCTCGCCGGTGCCCTCGTCGCGGTCTCGGTCATGCCTGCTCCCCCGTCGCCATCAGGGCGCGGACGGCCGCAGTGGCGGCCATCCGCAGCTTGTAGCCGTTGTGCTCCAGCGGTCGCGCGTCGGCCAGGTCCAGCGCGACGGCCCGCCGCGCGGCCTGCTCGGTGAGCGGCCCGCCGCGCAGCGCGGCCTCCGCACGGGAGAGCCGCCAGGGCTTCTGCGCGACCGAGCCGAGGGCGAGCCGGACCGCGGCGAGCCGCCCGCCGTCCAGCACGGTCGCCGCGGCCGCCGAGACCAGCGCGTACTCGTAGCTCGCCCGTTCGCGGACCTTGAGGTAGGTGGAGCGCTCCGCCGGCCGCACGGGCAGGTGGTAGGCGACGATCAGCTCGTCGGCGCGCAGGACGGTCTCGGTGCCGGCCGGGTCGCCGCCGGCCGCGGCGGCCTCCTGCTGGGTCAGGTGGAACCCGGTCATCGGCAGCGTCCGCGGGCCGGCCGGGCCGAGCACCTCGACCCGGGCGTCCAGGCAGGCCAGCGCGACCGCCGGGTCCGACGGCTGGGTCGCCACGCAGTCGTCGGTCCAGCCGAGCACCGCGTGCCGCTCGTTGAGCCCGTGCCGGGCCGCGCACCCGCTGCCCGGTCGGCGCTTGTTGCAGCCCCACGGCAGCGGCTCCTCGCTGCGGAAGTAGCCGCACCGGGTCTTCTGCAGGACGTTGCCGCCGAGCGTGGCGCGGTTGCGCACCTGCGCCGACGCCGCCGCGAGGCAGGCCTGCGCGAGGGCGGTGGCGTGCGTGCGCACCAGGTCGTGCTCGCCGACCTGGTTGAGGGTGGCGCCGGCGCCGATGGTGAGGCCGTCGGCGGTCCGCTCGATCCGGTCACCGGCCGCCAGGCCGGCGAGATCGACCAGCCGGTCCGGGCCGGCGATGCCCAGGCGCACCCAGTTCAGCAGTTCGGTGCCACCGGCGATGGCGACCGCGCCCCCGGACAGCTCGCGCAGCACCTCGTCGCGGTCCCGGGCGGGCACGTGCTCGAAGTCGTGCATCAGCGCTGCACCGGCGTCCGGGCCGCGGCCAGCACCGCCGCGGTGATCTGCGGGTAGGCCGCGCAGCGGCACAGGTTGCCGCTCATCCACTCGGCGACCGTGCGCTCGTCGGTGGCGTGGCCCTCGCGGATGCACGCCACGGCCGACACCACCTGGCCCGGGGTGCAGTAGCCGCACTGCAAGGCGTCGTGGTCCAGGAACGCCTGCTGCACCGGGTGCAGCGTGCCGTCGGCGGCGGCGAGGCCGGCGGCCGTGGTGACCTCGCGGCCCGCGCACTGCACGGCCAGCACCAGGCAGGCGTTCATCCGCCGGCCGTCGACCAGCACCGTGCACACCCCGCACGCGCCCTCGTTGCAGCCCTTCTTGACCCCGGTCCGGTCCAGCCGCTCGCGCAGCAGGTCGAGCAGCGTCACCCGGGGCTCGACCACGACGGTCACCGGTTCGCCGTCGACCCGCAGCCCGATCTCGCGGGCCCGGGGACCGGTCGGCGCCGCCCGGTCGGCGGTCGCGGTGGGTGGGTGGTCGTGCGGCATGCGGAGCTCCCGGGGACGGTGCCGGCGCCGGGTGCGGCGGCACCGCGTCAGCCTGTCCGCCGGTGCACCCCGCCGGTAGCCTCGGATCTTGCGGTGCCGGCCGGGCGCACCCGCTCCGCGGCCGGGTTGGCCCCGAACTGGTCGCGGAACAGCCGGCGGAAGTGGTGCAGGTTGGCGAACCCCACGGCGGCCGCCGCGGACTGCACGGTGGCACCGGCGGCGAGCAGCTCGCGCGCCCGGCCGACCTTCGCCGACAGCACGTACCGGTGCGGCGGCACGCCGACCGCGGCCCGGAACGCCCGGGCGAAGTGGAACGGGCTCAGCCCGGTGACCGCGGCCAGCTCGGCCAGCCCGAGGTCGTCGGCGAGCCGGTCGTGCACCAGGTCGACGACCCGGCCCAGGCGGGCCGGGGCCAGCGCGCCCCGCGGCGCGGCGGCGGCGCCGAAGCGCACCTGCAGGGTGCGCGCGTAGGCCGCCCGGACGATCTCCTCGGCCTGCAGCGCGGTCAGCCCGCTCCAGCCGCGCAGCCCGGCCCGCAGCCGCCGGGCCAGCAGCGGCAGCACCGGATCGGCCCAGGTCTCGACGTCGGCCAGGGCGGCCAGTCCGGGGACGCCGGTGCTGTCGGCGATCTCCCGGCGCAGCCCCGGTCCGGCGGTGATCTCCACCAGGTCCGACGGCTCGCTGGCCCGCAGCCAGGCCAGGCCCTGGTCGCCGATCACCTCCACCGCGTCCGGGACGACCGCGCGCACCCGGCTGCCGGCCCGGTCCACCGGGCGGACGACCGCGGCGGACTGCCCGGTGAAGGCCACGCTGACCGACCCCGGCAGCGACACCGACTCGACGTCCTCGGCCTCCCACGCCGGCAGCCGGCAGTGCACGACCCGGAACCCGGGCCCGTCCAGCCCGACGACGTCCGCCTCGCCCACCGCACCCCTTCCGCCGCGGACCCAGCTCAGCACGCGAACCCGCTGCCGTCGACCGGGTTCGGGCCCGACCGGTGGTCCGCCGGCGAGCCGGACCGCACCGGTCGCTCGGGGCGTGGTGCTCCGGCCGGGCCGCAGCCGTCGGCCGACCGGGATCCGGGCCGGTCAGGCCGGTGGGCGGGTGCGCCGGTCGTAGTGCCGGCGGGCCCGGTCGCGGTTGCCGCAGCCCGCGGAGCTGCACCACCGGCGGTTGCCGCGCCTGCTGACGTCCAGGAACACCCAGCCGCAGGCCGGGTCGGCGCACCGGCCCGGACGCCGGAGCGGCAGCCGGATCAGCTCGTAGGCGTCGAGCAGGATCCGCCGGCGCGGGGTCAGCGCATCCAGCCCGGTCACCGCCCAGCCCCCGGGGAGCAGCGCGCTGTGCGCGATCGCGTCCTGGATCGCCGCCTGCAGCGCGTCCGGGACGCGGTCGGCGCGCTCGACGAACGGCTCCAGCTCGGCCCGGGTGGCCAGCAGGCCGCCCAGCACCTCGTCCAGCTCAGCGGCCAGGCGCTCGATCTCGCCGGGGGTGAGGACGCCGGCCCGGGGCAACCACACCGCCGCGTCGGCTCCGGTGCGCAGGTGGTCCTCCCACCGGTGCGGGTCGCCGCGCCAGGACACCGTGTTCACCAGGTCCAGGCAGGGCCGGCCGCCGACCAGGTCCACCGTGCCCGCGCGGGACCGGCTGGGCGGCATCGGCAGCTCCGTTGCGGACCGGGCCTTTCCGGATCTACGGTCCCCTAACAGTAGAAGACGCATTCACCCGTTAGGAAGGGCTGATGGCTGCCGACCCGGACCGCTACCGCGGGCTGCGCGCGTCGGTGCCGCTCGTGCTGCCGACCACCGCGGTCGGGATCACCTTCGGGCTGCTCGCCGGCCCGGTGATCGGGCCGGCGGCCGCGGTGCTGATGTCGGCGGTCGTGTGGTCGGGTACCGCGCAGTTCGCCGCGGTCAGCGTGCTGGCCGGGGGCGGCGGGGTGGCACTGGCCGGGGCGTCCGGGC
>DASQMQ010000060.1:0-3481 GCA_035645455.1 Pseudonocardia sp. | reverse complement strand
CAACGCTGGCGACGTTCATCAGCTTGTGCGCGCGGCGAAGGTACAACGACCATCCCGTGTCTCAGACGCTGGACGCGTACTACGATGTCATTCTCAGCCTTGACGATTCGACGCAACTGCGGACGCACACCGATTTCGAGGAGCGCTGCATCGTCTGCATCGAACAGTTGCGTCCGGAGATCGTCGATTTCGCGAAAATCGCGAGCAGTCTCACACTTGAGGAGGAGGACGCAGCCCTCGAGCCGCTCCTGCGCATTCCACCCTTGGTGATCCTGGGCGAGCTCGATGATCAGTGCTACTTTCACATGACGTGCTGGAACGACGCGAACTGCGTCGTCGAAGAGGTCCTGGAACCGTACTGGGCGGCCCGTGGCATCGCCAATATGGGTTTCTTCGAACCGGATGATCCGTACGGCCTGATCGAGCCGCTCACCGCGCTCGCCGAGCGGTACGAGGACTACCCCGCACAGCGAGAGGTGGCCGCCGCGGAGATCACCGCACTGCTCACCACCTACCTGACCCGGGTCCCCTGGCCGAAAAGCAGCTCAAGCTGATCCACTGCTACGCACCCGGCTCGTGACCCTCATCGTGGTGGAATTCGGTCCGAGACCACGAACCAGGTCGAGACACAGCCGGACCAACCCTTGCAGTCTTTTGGGCTGCCGTTCCGGCACGATCGTGTGCTCCCGACTTGGAGGGTGTGTACGGTCTGGCGACCGCGGTGGCCTTCGTTGGAGGATGTTTGGGATGGGTCAGGCTGGCGCCGGGAATGTCCGGCGCCGCTGTCGGGTAGCCGGCCCTCCGCGGGCGAGTCGGCGGGTGATGGTGTTGATCGCTGCCCAGCGGATCATCGCCCCGGACACCGCTGGGTCGCGCTCGTCGTCCCGGGCCAGGCGTGATCCGCGCCCGGGCGGGTAGCCGGGGGCGACACCACCGGACCAGGATCGGGGCACCACCGTGCGCAGCTCAGCAGACGCAGTCGACCGGCACCGGCGGGTGGCCGGGTGAGCGGCCCGAACGGCGAGGGCCCCGGGCTGATCGCCGACGGGATCGTCGCCCGGCTGCGCGACTGGGGGGTGCGCCGCGTGTTCGGCTACGCCGGCGACGGCATCGACCCGCTGCTCGCCGCGCTCCACCGGGCCGGCGGCGACCCCGAGCTGGTGACCGCCCGGCACGAGGAGATGGCCGCGTTCATGGCCGCCGGGCACGCCAAGGCGACCGGGGAGGTCGGGGTGTGCCTGGCCACCCAGGGCCCGGGCGCGATCCACCTGCTGGCCGGGCTCTACGACGCCAAGCTCGACCGCAAGCCGGTGGTGGCGATCGTCGGGCAGGTGGTGTCCAGCGCGCTGGGCAGCGGGTACCTGCAGGAGGTCGACCTGCACACGCTGTTCAAGGACGTCTGCGGGCAGTACCTGCAGACCGTGCTGTCCCCCGAGCAGTTCCCGATGGCGGTGGACAACGCCTTCCGCACCGCGCTGGACACCGGCAGCCCCACCTGCATCATCGTCCCGCACGACGTCCAGCAGCTGGAGCTGCCCGAGCAGGCTGCCCACAGCCACGGGGTGGTGGCGACCAGCGCGGTCACCGCACGGTCGCGGGCGGTCCCACCCGACGCCGACCTGGACCGGGCGGCGGAGCTGCTCAGCACGGCGTCGCGGCCGGCGGTGCTGGTCGGGCAGGGCGCCCACGGCGCGGCGGCCGAACTGCTCGACGTCGTCGAGCGGCTGGGCGCCGGGGTGGTGGCGTCGCTGCTGGGCAAGCCGGTGCTCGACGAGTCGCTGCCCTTCCACTGCGGGGTGATGGGGCACCTGGGCACGACGGCGTCGGCGGAGCTGATGGCGGCCTGCGACGCCCTGCTGGTGGTCGGTTCCAACAACCCGTGGACCGAGTTCTACCCCGCGCCAGGGCAGGCCCGGACCGTGCAGATCGACCTGGCGCTGCGCAACATCGGCACCAAGACCCCGGTCGAGGTCGGGCTGGCCGGCGACGCCCGCGACACCCTGCTCGCGCTGCGCGACCGGCTCGACGGCGCGGAGCCCGACCCGGCGTGGCGCCAGCAGGTCGAGGCGTCGGTGCGCCGCTGGCACGACGTGCGCGGGCAGCGGGCCGCCGACCGCTACGACGGCCCGCTCAACCCCCAGCACGTGGTGCACGCCCTGTCGGCCGTGCTGCCGCCGGACGTGCACGTCGCGGTGGACGTCGGCTCGTGCACCTACTGGTACGCCCGGTTCGTGCAGCTCCCGCCGGGCGCCCAGGCGTCGATCTCCGGGACGCTGGCCGCGATGGGCTGCGCCATGCCCACCGGCATCGCGGCCAAGCTGGACCGGCCCGACCGCCCGGTCGTCGTGCTGGCCGGGGACGGCGCCATGCAGATGAGCGGCCTGCTGGAACTGATCACCGTGGCGCACCGCTGGCGGGACTGGGCCGACCCGCGCTTCGCGGTGCTGGTGCTGCACAACGGCGACCTGTCCGAGGTCAGCTGGGAGCAGCGGGAGATGGAGGGCGACCCGCGCTACCCGGTGTCGCAGGAGGTCCCCGACTTCCCCTACGCCCGCTACGCCGAGCTGCTCGGGCTGGGCGCGGTGCGGGTGACCGACCCCGGGCAGGTCGACGACGCGTGGCGGGCCGCGCTCGGCGCCGACCGACCGTTCCTCATCGAGGCCGTGGTCGACCGGGACACCCCGCTGCTCGCGCCCGGCCAACCCGACGCGAAGGTGGAGAAGATGCTCGCCGGCATCGGCCAGGAGGACGACGGCGACCGCGCCGCGGCGGCGGTGCGCCACCAGCGCGCCCAGGAGACCTGACCCGGCGGCGATGAGTTCCGGGCGCCCCGCTCGTCCTACCCGCATGACCGAACTCGTCGACCTCGCCCCCGCGGCCGGGCGCATGGCCGAGCTCGCCGCTGCCGTCCCCGACGACCGGCTGGACGGGCCCACCCCGTGCCCCGGCATGCCGGTCCGCGCCCTGCTCAGCCACGTCCTGGGCCTGTCACTGGCCTTCCGGCTGGCCGCCGAGAAGGCGCCCTCCCCGGGTCCGCCGCCGGACGAACCGCCGCCGCTGCCCGACGACTGGCGCCCGGCCCTGGACAAGGCCCTGGACGAACTCGTCGCCGCCTGGCGGGCGCCGGAGGCCGGGACCGGGATGACGGCGGCGGGCGGGCTGGACATGCCGGCCGCCACCGCCGCCGTCGTCGCGCTCGACGAACTCGTGCTGCACAGCTGGGACCTGGCCCGGGCGACCGGGCAGCGCTACGAACCCGACCCCGCGGACGTGCGGCTCTGCCAGGGGTTCGTCGAGGCCGCGGCCCGGCCGGAGGGCGTGCTGGGGCTGTTCGGGCCACCGGTCCCGGTCCCCCCGGACGCCCCGCCGTTCGACCGGCTCCTCGGCCTCAGCGGGCGCGACCCCGGCTGGCAACCACCCGGCAGGGACCGTGCCTGACGGTTGAGGAATCGGCCCACTGGTCACTCCGCCACGTGGAGAC
>DASQMQ010000059.1:0-3539 GCA_035645455.1 Pseudonocardia sp. | reverse complement strand
GTGGTGGCCGGGCGCCCGGTCGGGGTGCAGCTGGTGGGCCGGCCGGGCGACGAGCACCGGCTGCTGGCCACCGCGGCCCGGTTGGAGCAGTGCGCCGTGCCCACCGTCGGCGGCGCCCCGCGCCGGGTGTACGCCTGAGCGGGCCCGCTCAGGACGGCGGCGACCACGTCCCGGTCTCCAGGAACCGGTCCAGGGTGGCGGTGTAGGGCGCCAGGTCCAGGCCCCGCTCGGCCAGCCACCCGTCGTCGTAGTAGCTGTGCCGGTAGCGCTCACCACCGTCGCAGATCAGCGTGACGACGCTGCCCCGCACGCCCTGCTCGCGCATCCGGGCCACCAGCTGCCAGACCCCCCACAGGTTGGTGCCGGTGGAGCCGCCGGCCCAGCGGCCGGTGACCGCGCGCAGGTGCCGGGCGGCGGCCACGCTGGCCGCGTCCGGGACGGCGAACATGGCGTCGACCACGGTCCCGACGAAGCTCGGTTCCATCCGCGGCCGCCCGATGCCCTCGATCCGGGACGACATCCCGGTGGCGTAGTCCGGCGCGCCGGCCGCCCAGCCCGGCCCGAACGCCGAGTTCTCCGGGTCGACGACCGCCAGCCTGGTCCGGTGGCGGCGGTAGCGCAGGTAGCGGCCGATGGTGGCCGAGGTGCCCCCGGTGCCGGCCCCGACCACGATCCACTCCGGCACCGGGTGCGGCTCCATCGCCAGCTGCGAGAAGATCGACTCGGCGATGTTGTTGTTGCCCCGCCAGTCGGTGGCCCGCTCGGCGTAGGTGAACTGGTCCATGTAGTGCCCGCCGCACTCGGCGGCCAGCCGGGCGGCCTCGTCGTACATCGCGGCCGGCCGGTCGACGTAGTGGCAGCGCCCGCCGTAACCCTCGATCAGGGCGATCTTCTCCGGGCTGGTGGTGCGCGGCATGACCGTCACGAACGGCACCCCGACCAGCCGGGCGAAGTAGGCCTCCGACACGGCCGTGGAGCCCGAGCTGGCCTCCACCACCGTGGTCCCCTCGGTGATCCAGCCGTTGGTCAGCGCGTACAGGAACAGCGACCGGGCCAACCGGTGCTTGAGGCTGCCGGTGGGGTGCACCGACTCGTCCTTGAGGTAGACCTGCACCCCCCAGTCGTCGGGCAGCGGGAAGGCCAGCAGGTGGGTGTCGGCCGAGCGGGTGGCGTCGGCCTCGACGCGGCGGACCGCCTCGATCACCCACTCGCGGACGGGATCGGCGCGGAGATCGTCGGGCACACCGCGACGCTACCCAGCCGGGCTGCGCCCCGGATCCGTGCGGCCCGGCCGGTGCCGCGGGTCAGACCGCGGCGTCCATCCGGGCGCGCAGCTCGTCGGGCAGCTCCAGCCGGACCGCGGCCAGTGCGCTGTCGAGCTGGTCGGGCCGGCTGCCGCCGAGCATCGGCCGGATGCCGTGGGCGAGCAGCCAGGCCAGCACCACCTGGCCGCGGCCGGCACCGAGCTCGTCGGCGACCTCGCCCAGCACGGCCAGCCGGCGGGTCGAGCCCGGGTGGTCGTAGGGCTCCGGGATGGGCTTGGCCGGGTTGTCGTAGGCCCCCTCCAGCTGCGCCGAGTACGCCCACACCTCCAGGCCGTGCGCCTCGGCGTAGTCGCGCTGCTCGTCGCCGATGACGCCGAACGGGTGTGAGTTGAGCAGGAGCCCGGCATCCGGGCGGGGCCGCAGGTAGGTCGCGCAGAGCTGGAAGGCGTCGATCGGCAGGACGCCGACGTCGCGGGCGTGCCGGCGGGCCCGCTCCACCCGCCAGGCCGGGTGGTTGGAGGCGCCGAGCCGGCGCACCGAGCCCGCCGCGACCAGCTCGCCCAGCGCCTCCACGGTCTGCTCGACCGGTGTCGTCCGGTCCTCCTGGTGCAGCCACAGCAGGTCGACCGCGTCGACGCCGAGCCGGCGCCGGCTGCCCTCGAAGGCGTCCCGCACCGCCCGCGGGGACAGCCCCACCGGCCGCTCCGGCCAGCTGCCCGGCCACCGCGGCTCGCAGCCCAGCTTGGTGGCGATCCTCACCCGGTCGCGCACCCCGGGACGGGCGGCCAGCCAGCGGCCGAGCAGCGCCTCGCTGTCCCCGCCGTGGCCGGACTCGGAGAGCCAGAACGCGTAGCAGTCGGCGGTGTCGATCCACACCCCGCCGGCCTCGACGAACCGGTCGAGCAGGTCGAAGGAGGTCTTCTCGTCGATCCGGGTGCCGAAGTTCATCGTCCCGAGCACCAGTGCAGAAGTTCGCATGGACCCAGCCTGCGATCTGGAGCGCGCTCCAGGTCAAGGTCCAGGATGGACCGATGACGAGCTACACCCCGGCCGAGGCCGCCCGGCTGTCCGGCTTCAGCATCGACACGCTGCGCTACTACGAGCGGGAGGGCATCCTGGCCCCGGTCGCCCGC
The DNA here is from genome assembly GCA_035645455.1 of Pseudonocardia sp. Classification (GTDB taxonomy): domain Bacteria; phylum Actinomycetota; class Actinomycetes; order Mycobacteriales; family Pseudonocardiaceae; genus Pseudonocardia. The sequence goes on along the minus strand of DASQMQ010000059.1, from coordinate 1,141 downwards.
ACGGTCGGCGGTCAGCGCCGCTACAGCGACGACGACCTGGGGCGGCTCGGGTTCCTGCACTGCCTGCGCGACACCGGCATGGCGATCGCCCAGCTGCGCCGGTACGCCGAGCTGTCCACGGACGATGCGAGCCTGCCCGAGCGGGTCGCGCTGCTGGAGGAGCACGACGCCGCCGTGCAGGCCACGATCGACGGGCTGCGCCGTCAGCAGGAGCGGCTGCGCGGCAAGGTGGAGTGGTACCGCGGCGAGCTGGCCCGCACGGCCGGCGCGACCGCGGGAACCGGGCCGGAGACCACCGCGTAGGACGACCCGCACCCGGGAACCGGGACCGGACCCGCCGTCACGCCCGCAGCCGCACCCGGCCGGTGCCGGTGCGCACCGTACCGATCACCGCGGCCGCCGCGCCCAGCTCGGCCACCGCGGCCGCGGCCCGCCCGGGCTCGGCCCCGAACAGCAGCCCGCCGGAGGTCTGCGCATCGGCCAGCACCAGCACGTCCAGCTCGGCGCACTCGCCCTGGTCGATGCTCGGCGCCACCCAATCCCGGTTGCGCCGCGAGCCGCCCGGGATCGTGCCCGCCTCGGCGAGCTCGCGCACCCCGGGCAGGAACGGCACCGCGGCCACGTCCAGCTCGGCGTCCACGCCCGAGGCGGCGGCCATCTTCACCAGGTGCCCGAGCAGCCCGAAGCCGGTGACGTCGGTGCACCCGGTGGCACCGGCAGCGAGCGCGGCCCGGCAGGCGGCGGCGTTGCTGGCCGTCATCGTGGCCACCGCCAGCTCGGCCAGCTCCGCGGACGCGGTGCCGGCCTTGACCGCGGTGGTGGCGATGCCGATGCCCAGCGGCTTGGTGAGCACCAGCGCGTCGCCGTCGCGCAGGCCGGTGTTGGTCAGCACCCGGTCCGGGTGCACCTCCCCCACCACGGCCAGCCCGTACTTGGGCTCCGGGTCGTCGATGCTGTGCCCGCCGACCACGGCGAACCCGCCCTCGGCGCCGATCTCGGCGCCACCGGCCAGCACCTCGGCCAGCAGCTCGCCCGGCAGCACCGTCGACGGCCAGGCGACCAGGTTCAGCGCGAACAGCGGTCGCCCCCCCATCGCGTAGACGTCCGAGACGGCGTTCTGGGCGGCGATCCGCCCCCAGGT
>DASQMQ010000058.1:0-4080 GCA_035645455.1 Pseudonocardia sp. | reverse complement strand
CCGCGGCGGTGGCCGAGGCCCGCGAACTGCTGGACGTGGAGGGGGTGGTCGGGGTGAACCTGTCCGGGTTGGCCTCCGCGCGCGGCGAGGTGTTCGCCGCCGGGATCAAGGCCGCGGTGGGCCGCGAGATCATGGCCGGGGTGGCCGCGTGAGCGCCGCGGACGACGGGTCGGCGATGGTGGCCGAGTTCGACTCGGTCGCGTCCTGGACCCGCGATGCGGTGCTCGCGCTGGGCCGCGACCACGCCATCCCGGCCGGCTGCCGGGGCACCGCGAGCCCGGCCGCGCTGGCCTGGCTGGGCGAGGCCTGCGAGCTGGCCGAGGGGTCGCGGCTGGTGGACTCCGGGGCCGGGGTGGGCGGCCCGGCCGGCTACGCCGCCGAGCGGTTCCGGGTGCGGCCGGTGCTGGTGGAACCGATGGTCGGGGCCTGCCGCGCGGCCCGGGACCTGTTCGGGTTCCCGGTGCTGGCCGGGTCGGGGGAGCGGCTGCCGCTGGCCGCCGGATCGGCCGACGCGGCCTGGTGCCTGGGCGTGCTGTGCACGACCGACGCCAAGGCGGCGATGCTCGACGAGCTGCGCCGGGTGCTCGCTCCGGGCCGCCCCCTGGGGCTGTTCGTGCTGGTCGCCGACCGGCCCCGGCCGCCCGGCGCCCCCGAGGGCAACGCCTTCCCGGCCGCTGCCGACCTCCCCGGCCTGCTCGACCGCGCCGGGTTCGACCTGGTCCAGCAGGTCGACTCGGCCGACTTCGCCGACGCCCCGCGGTCCTGGCAGGAGCGCATCGACCGGGTCGAGGACGCCGTCGCCGCCGCCCACGGCGAGGACCCCGGCTTCGCCCGGGCCCGCGACCAGGAGGCCCGGATGGGCCGGCTGCTGGCCGACGGCACGGTCACCGGACGGCTGCTGCACGCGGTGGCGCGCTGAGGCCGGCGGTCGGTCGCCGGCGCCGCGGCGGCGACCGTCGCCCGGAACGGCAGCGGCGGCACGTCGAGCTGGCCAATAATGGTCGACCAGCCACACCGGCGCCCGACGACGGCAGTGACGTGCCGGTGCGGGCCGTCAGTTCGGCGAGGTGCCCGACGCAGCGCACCAGCCCGACCCCGACGAACACCCCCGTCACGTCGAGGGGCTCCGCACCACCGCTCAGCCGGCCAGCGTGCCGAGCTCGATCACCGCGGCGACCACGTCGGCCAGCTTGGTGTTCGTGTTCTGGGAGTGCCTGCGGAGCAGCTCGAAGGCCGCGTCGGCGCCGATCCCGTGTTCGCGCATGAGGATGCCCTTGGCCTGCCCGATCCGGTCGCGGCCGTCCAGCGCCGCGCGCATCCGCTCGGTGCGGCGGGACTCGGCGAGCGCGATCGCGGCCAGCGCGGCGAGCAGCCGGGCCACCGGCTCGGCGCCGTCGCGGAAGGAGCCGGGGGCGCGGCCGTAGAGGCTCAGCGTGCCGAGCACCTCGTCGTCGACCTGCAGCGGCAGGCACAGCATGCTGGACACCCCGCAGCGCAGGGCCGCCTCGCGGAACCGCGCCCAGCGGGTGTCGCGCTCCATGTCGTGCACCCGCACCACGATCTGCTTGCGGGCCGCGGTCAGGCACGGGCCGGTGCCGGACCGCTGCTGCAGCGCGTCCAGGATCTGCGGGGCATGTCCGGTGGTGGCCACGGTCTGCAGGTGGCGGTGCGGGTCGGTGACGATGACCCCGGCGCTCTCGGCCGCGGCGACCAGGCGCACCGCCTCCGCGGAGACCGCCGAGACCAGGTCCTCGGTGCCGGACATGCGCAGGCGCAGGCTGCGGGCGAGGTGCTCGGCGACCGACCACGGTTCGGCCGCCCCGTCGTCGAGGGTCCACTCGATCGCGGCGCTGCCGTTGCCGGTGGCGCGGCGGTCGATCAGGTCGCCGCCGGGCGTGGTGCCGCCCCCGTCGGCGTCGGGGCCCGCGTCGAGCCGGGTCGTGTCCATACCCACCCACCGATCGTCGGTCCGTCCGGGCCCCGACACTACCGGCGCGTCCGGAGGGGCGAGGTCGGGCGAGGTCGGGCGATCTCACGATGCAGGTGGCGCCGGCCGCGACTATCCTCGGTCGGAGCGCGCCCACCACAGCGCGCACCGGGTGCAACGGGTCGCCCTCCAGCTGCTGTGTCGGAGGAGTGGCGTGACCCCTCACCTCGTCGTGGAGCGCACCCGTCCGGACTCCGCCGCGGTCGCCGTGGGCGGATCCGCGCCCGTCGCCCCGGTCGACCGGCCGCGGGCCGACTACAGCGCGGTGCTCGCCCAGTTGCACGAGCTGGCCGCGCTGCCCGTGGACGACCCCCGCCGTCCGGGGCTGCGCCAGGAGATCGTCCTGGCGCTGATGCCGGTGGTGCGGAACCTGGCCGCCCGGCACAGCGCGGGCTACCCCGCCGCCCGCGAGGAGCTGGCCCAGGTCGGCGCGGTCGGACTGCTCACCGCGGTCGACCGGTGGGACCCGCAGCGGTCCACCGACGACGTGCTCGGCTACATCGTCTTCTGCGTCCGCGGGGAGATCTTCCGGTACTTCCGCGACCGCACCTGGTCGACCCGGGTGTCGCGGCGGCTCAAGGACCTGGCGGTGGCGATCAAGCGGTCGGTCGACCCGCTGGCCCAGACCCTGGGCCGGACCCCGCGGCCCAGCGAGCTGGCCGCGCACCTCGGGGTGGAGCCCGCCGAGGTCATCGAGGCGCTGGAGGTGCTGGACAGCCGCAGTGCCGACAGCCTGGACCGCGCCACCGGCGACGGCGCGCCGCTGGAGAGCCGGTTCGGCGAGCTGGACAAGCACCTCGACCACGTCGAGTACCAGCACGCGCTGCGTCCGCTGCTCGACGAGCTCCCCGAGCGCGAGCGGACGATCCTGATCCTGCGCTTCTTCGGCGAGCAGACCCAGACCCAGATCGCCGCCGAGCTCGGGATCTCCCAGATGCACGTCTCCCGGCTGCTCTCCCGGACCCTCGCCCGGCTGCGCTCGGCGCTGCTCGACGACACCCCGGCCGAGCCCGCCGCCGGCTGACGGCCGCCGGCGGGCCGGTCCGGATCAGTCCCGGCTGGTCTGCGGTCGCTCACCGCGCTGCATGATCGGCAACCGCTCGACCGCACCGGCGGCGGCCGCCAACCCGCGATCCACCCGCCCGGCCAGGGAGGTGAGCCGGTAGCGGGTGCGCTCGTCGAGCTGCTGGAGCCGGTCGCGGCCACGGTCGAGGACCGTCAGCGGCAGCGCGGAGAGGGTCTGACCGGGCGGTCGGCGGGACACGACCGGATGGGGGCGGGTCGGCGAGATGCGCCGCACCAGCTCCCACTGCCAGCCCAGCAGCCGCAACCGGCGCGGTCCGAGGACCTCCTGCAGCCGCGGCAGCAGGACGTCCTCCTCGGTGCGCACGTCGTGGTCGAGCACCTCGAACGTGCGCCGCATCAGCTCGGCGTGCCCGGGATCCCGCCGGACCGAGCCGTCCAGTCGGGCCACCAGGTCGTCGACCTCCTGGTGGTCGGTCTCGATCTCCAGGGTGAGCGGGTCGCCCTCGGGCAGCGCCCGCCGGGCCGCCGGGAACAGCACCGCCTCCTCGGCGAAGGCGTGGGTGAACACCAGGCGGGCCACGGCGCGCAGCGCCGCGGCGTGCGTGCGCTCGTCGGCCGACTCGGTCTCCCGCGCCCGCGCCATCAGCCGGTCGAGCCGCTGGTGATCGGCGCGCTGCCGGGCCAGGATGCTGGTCCGCCCACCCAGCTCGGCCAGCGTCTGGTCGGCGACGGAGCGCGGCGCGCCCGAGGCGCCGGCCGGTCCTCGTCGGGGCACGGGCAGCGGTGCGTCGTCGCTCACGGCGGGTGGATACCCCACCTCCGCCGGTCGACCCCCCCGATCCGGCCGCGCGGCGGTCATCGCAGGAGGTGCTCGCGCAGGGCCGGGAGCTGGCGGGTCTCCACGTCGCGGCGCCAGTCGTCCTCGACGTCCTCGGGGCGGTCGTCGCGCAGCAGCCGGCCGAGGGTGTTGGCGTCCTTCCACGGCTCGGCCCGGGACCGCAGCGACATCACCAGCGTCACCCGATGCCCGTCGGTGAGCGTCTCGGCGGTGTGGAACAGCATCCGGC
>DASQMQ010000057.1:0-4588 GCA_035645455.1 Pseudonocardia sp. | reverse complement strand
CTCCGGCGGGGTCGCCGCCCGGCTGCTCGCCGCGGTCGCCGCCGGAGCGGTCCGGTCCGACCGCCGGCACCGGGGTGCTCACGGCCGGGGGATCCGCGGGCAGGCCAGCGGAATGGGTGGCGACCGCCACGCCACCGGTCGCACCGGCGACCAGGACGGCGGCGGCGAGGGCCTTCGTCGCCAGGATCTTGGACAGGGCGGTGCCGAGCATCGACGGCCTCCGGGCGGACTCGCCGGGGCCGCGGGCGTGGTGGGCCGCCGCGGCGAACGCCGCCAGGGCGGCGGCCTCGCCGGCGACCTCGCCCGGCGCCGCGGGGCCCGCGGCGGCATCGAGGAGGTGGCGGAGGTCGGCCGGGCCCGGGCCGCCGTCGAGCAGTCGCTCGGCGGTGGCGCGGCTCAGCCGGACGGGGGTGGCGGTGCGCATCTCGGGCCGTCCAGCGCCGTCGCCCGCCGAACCGTTACGCATCCCCGTCACCCGCGCTCCGCCGGTCCTCCCCGAGGCCGCGGGCCAGCCGCCGCAGACCGCGGTGCGCGGCCACCCGTACCGCGCCCGGGCGCTTGCCCAGCACCCGCCCCGCCGCGGTGGCGTCGAGCCCGACGACGGCGCGCAGCAGGACGGCCTCGGCCTCGGTCCGCGGCAGGGCCAGGATCTGCTCCACCGCCCAGCGCGTGGACAGCGCGCCGAGCGCCGAGTCCGAGGTGTCCTGCGGGGCGGGCAGGTGGGTCAGCGTCCCGGTGTCGGTGGGGTCGGCGGGGCGCCGGGCCCGGGCGCGGGCGACGTCCATCGCCCGGTTCCGGCAGATCGTGCTCACCCACCCGCGGAACCCGTCCAGGTCGCCGGTGAAGCCGCGCACGCCGCGGGCCACCTGCAGCCAGGTCTCGGCGGTGACGTCCTCGGCCTCGGCGCCGACCAGCGCGGTGGCGTAGCGCAGCAGCCGGGGCTGCAGGTACCGGTACAGCTCGGCGAACCCGGCCTCGTCCCCGTCGCGGGCCGCGCGCAGCGCCGCGTCCAGCTCGGCGCCGGCAGGGTCCGCCGGGGGCCCCGGGGGGACCACCTCGCCCGCGGCTGCGCGCACACGTCCTCCACGTCGTCGGGGACGGGGTGCGGAGCACGGGGAGCGCGCACCCTGCCCGTCCGCCCCTGACAACGCTGCCGGGACCAGATGCGTTACGCCGCTCGGCGGCTCGCGCACGCTCCGGACGCGGGCCGGCACGGAGGGTCGTCGTCATCCGCGGATCGGCGACCTGGCCGACCGCGGCGCGGTCGTCGTGCACCGGGTCCGCGTCGGCAGCGGCGTCGTCGAGGTCCGCCCGTCCGGCGTCCCCGCCGGTAGCCTCGCCCCCGGTCGTCGCCCGGCGGGAGGAGCATCCATGCAACGCGTCGTGTGCACGGAGTTCGGTGGACCGCTCGCAGTCGTGACGGAGGCCGACCCGGTGCCCGGGACCGGCGAGGTGGTGGTGGCCGTCGGTGCGGCCGGGGCCAGCTTCGTCGACGGCCTGATCGCCGCCGGGCGCTACCAGGTCCGGCCCGGCCTGCGTTCACCCCGGGCTCGGCGGTGGCCGGCCGGATCGTCGCAGTCGGTGCGGGCGTCACCTCGGCCGCGGTCGGCGACGTGGTCGCCGGCCTGCTCACCGGGCTCGGCGGCGGCTACACCTCGCACGCCGTGCTGCCCGCCGCGGCGGCCGTTCCGCTGCCCGGGGGAGTCCCGGTGGAGATCGCGGTGACGGCGATCGAGAACTACTCGACGATGCTGTTCGCGGTGACGCGCCGGGTGTCGATCGCCGCCGGGGAGCGGGTCGTGGTGCTCGGTGCGGGCGATGGGCACCGGCGGGCGGTTCTGCGTGCTGGGCTTCGCCTCCGGCGACATCCCGCGGCTGCCGGCCAACATCGTGCTGCTGCGCAACCGCTCGGTGATCGGGGTGGACTGGGGCGACTGGGCCCGCACCGACGGGCCCGGCGCCGTCGCCCTGGTCGCCGACGTGCTGGGCCGGATCGCCCGCGGCGAGCTGCACCCGCCGCCCCCGCGGATCTTCCCGCTGACCGACGCCGGACGGGTGCTGCGGATGTTCGCCGACCGCGCGGTGACGGGCCGCATCGCGCTACGGCCCGGCTGAGCCGCGCCGGCCACCCGCCGCGGGCGGGCCGGGACGCGCGAACGGGCCACCGCCGGTTCGGCGGTGGCCCGGTTCGGACGGGACCGGATCAGATGGCCCAGTGGTTGCGCTGGACGAACCCCAGCTGGGTCCACCGGCGGCCGAGGCCCCAGGTGTGGCCGGCGTAGGTGAGGGCCAGCACGACCAGCACGATCGCGTAGATGACGTGGTACTCGATCAGCGGGTTGGTCGACATGCTGGGCTCGCCGGCGGCGGTGAACCGGTCGAGCGGGAACTCGGCCAGCCACATCATCAGCATCATCACCGAGCCGGCGACGGCGCTGACCCGCAGGCCGATGCCGACGGTGACGGCGACGCCGATGCCGAGCAGGCCGAGCATGAACAGCCAGTCCGCCCACCAGGCGCCGGCGATGGCCTGGAACGCGCTCTGGAACGGGCCGACCTCGACGTTGCTGAGGAAGCCCTTGGTCGGCGATCCGCCGGCGATCCAGGCCCGCTCGCCGGGGGTGGCGTAGCCGAGCCCGAAGGTCTTGTCCAGGAAGGCCCAGAGGAAGACCAGGCCGGTGGCGATGCGCAGCACGGCCAGCCCCTTGGCCGCGGCGGTGTCCGGGGCGAGCGTGCTGGTGGGGGTGTCCGGCGCGGTGGTGTGGTGGACGGTCATGACCTTCTCCTCGGGCGGCGGCTCTCGTGAAGCCGGCTCTGGTCTCCCGGCTCTGCTGTCGTGCGGGACAACCCTCCCGCGCCGGCCGGGTCCGGGGCGCCTGCTCAACTGCCCGGATGCGGTGGGCCGAAGGTCACCGCGATCGCCCGCGGGGCCGGGTCTTCCGGCACCGGGGCCGGGGTCGGCGGCCTACCGCGCGGCGCGGTAGGCGGCGACGGCCGTGGGCAGCGTCGGGAAGATCCGCTCCGGGCCGAGCCGGTCGAGCAGCCCGCTGCTCCGCAGGTGCACCTGCAGGTCCTGCTTGGCGCGGGCCAGGGCCAGCACGACGTGGCGGCGCTCCAGCTCGTCGGCGAGCTGGTGCAGGGCGTCCGCCGCGGTGATGTCGATCTCGGTGACGGCCTCGATGTTCACCAGCAGCCAGGCCGGCTCGGGGTCGGAGTCCAGCGCGGCCAGCGCGCGGCGGCGGAAGTCCTCGGCGTTGGCGAAGCACAGCGGGGCGTCGTAGCGGTAGACGACCAGGCCGGGCACGGTGGTGCTGCCCGGGTAGTCGTCGACGTCGTGCATGCCGGCCAGCCCGGGGACGAAGCCGAGGATGCCGTCGTGCGGCCGGGACACCCGGCGCAGCAGGTCCAGGATCGACAGCCCGACGGCCACCAGCACCCCGTACAGCACGCCCAGCACCAGCACCGCCGCCGTGGTGAGCACGGCCAGGGCCAGCTCGGAGCGGCGGAAGCGGGCGAACCGGCGGAACTCGCGCACATCGACCAGGCGCAGCGCGGCGTGCACCACCAACGCGCCGAGCGCCGCGCTCGGGAACGACGCCAGCAGCGGCCCGGCCGCCACCAGCACCACCAGCACCGCGGCCAGGGTCACCAGCGAGGACAGCTGCGACCGGCCCCCGGCGGCCGCGCCGATCGCGGTGCGGCTGCCGCTGCTGCTCACCGGGAAGCCCTGCACCAGCCCGGCAGCGATGTTGGTCGTGCCCAGGGCGAGCAGCTCGCGGTCGGCGTCGACCCGCTCGCCCCCGCGGACGGCGAAGGCGCGGGCGGTCAGCACGCCGTCGGAGTAGGCGACCACGGACACCCCGATGGCCGGCAGCACCAGCGCGGCCACGTCGTGCGCGCTGACCGCGGGCAGGCCGGGCACCGGTAGCCCGCCGGGCACCGCGCCGATCGTCCGCACGCCGAGCTCGTCGAGCGACCACACGGCGGTGACCACGGCGGCGGCCACCACCGCCAGCAGCGGACCCGGCAGCCGCGGGACCAGCGCGGCGGTGGCCACGAGCAGGGCCAGCACCCCGGCGGCGAGCAGCAGCGTCGGCACGTGCACCGAGCCCAGCCGCCCGGCGAACGACGCCACCTCGCCCGGCACCGAGTCGCCCTCCACCGCCACCCCGGTCAGGTTGCCGAGCTGCCCGACGATCATCACCAGGGCGATCCCGGCCATGTACCCGACCAGCACCGGCCGGGAGAACAGGTCGGCCAGGAAGCCCAGCCGGGTCAGCCGGGCCAGCAGCAGCACCCCGCCGACGAGCAGGGCGAGCAGCGCCGCCAGCGCGGCGTAGCGGCCGGGATCGCCGCCGGCCAGCGGCGCGATGGCGATCGCGGTCATCACCGCGGTCGTCGACTCCGGCCCGGCCGACAGCTGCCGCGACGACCCGAGCAGCGCGTAGGCGCCGAGCGCGGCCGCCGCCGCCCACAACCCGGCCACCGGCGCCAGCCCGGCGACCCCGGCGTAGGCGAGCACCTGGGGCACCAGGTAGGCCGCGACCGTGATCCCGGCCAGCGCGTCGCCGCGCAGGGCGGCGCCCGC
>DASQMQ010000056.1:0-8166 GCA_035645455.1 Pseudonocardia sp. | reverse complement strand
GAGGAACAGCAGCTCGGGCCGTCCGACGATGCCCAGCCCGACGTCCAGCCGGCGGCGCTGCCCGCCGGACAGGTCCCGCGCCGCCCGGTGCCGGACCGCGCCCAGCCCGACCAGCTCCAGCACCTCGTCGGGATCGCGCGGGTCGGGGTAGTAGCGGGCGAAGTGCCGCAGGGCCTCGGCCGGGGTCAGCTCGGCCAGGTCGCCGGCCGACTGGACCACCACCCCGATCCGGGCCCGCCAGGCCCGCCCGGCCCGGCCCGGGTCCGCGCCCAGCACGTCGACGGTGCCGGCGTCGCGGTCCCGGTGGCCCTCCAGGATCTCCACGGTCGTGGTCTTGCCGGCCCCGTTCGGGCCCAGCAGGGCGACCACCTCCCCGCGGGCCACGTCCAGGTCGACGCCGTCCACGGCGGGCTGCGCGCTGCCGGGGTACCGCTTGCGCAAGCCGCGCACGGTGATCGCGTTCTCGGTCATGCCGCCAGCCTGCGCCGGTCGCGCCGCGGCCGGGACGACCGCGCGACGGGCAGGCCCGTCCACCGTTCGACCGACGGCGGCCGGGACCGGGCGGGGCCGGGCGGTGCGGTCGGTGCCGGTCGCCGGGGCGCCGCCCGTACGCTCCGGGGCCATGTCCGCCCCTCCGGCCACCGACGCGCCGACCACCGCCGCGCAGCTCCCGGTGCGCACCCGGCTGGTGCTCGCCAGCGCGCTGATGCTGTTCGTGGAGCTGGCGCTGATCCGCTGGACCGGGTCGAACGTCGTGCACCTGAGCTACTTCTCCAACTTCGTGCTGCTCGGGTCGTTCCTCGGGATCGGGCTGGGCTTCCTGCGCGGCGACCGGACCCGGGTGCGGCCGTTCTACTCGCCGATCACCCTGGCCGCGCTGGTGCTGTTCGTCGAGACCTACCCGGTGACGGTGGACCGCGGGCAGGACGACACGGTCATCTACTTCACCAGCCTGGTCACCACCGGCCCGCCGACCTGGGTGGTGCTGCCGATCGTCTTCCTGGCCGCCGCGGTGATCACCGCCGGGCCGGCCGAGCTGGTCGCCCGCTGCTTCACCGAGCTGCCCCGGCTGACCGCCTACCGGTTCGACCTGATCGGCAGCCTGATCGGGATCGCCGCGTTCACCGGGCTGTCCTTCCTCGGCGCCCCGCCGATGTGGTGGGGCCTGATCGTGGCCGTGCTGTTCGCCGTGCTGCTGGTGCCCTCGCCGACCCGGGCCGGGGCGCTGCTGGCGGTGGCGCTGGTGGCGGTGCCGTCGGTGCTGATGGTGGGGGCGCTGCGGGCCGAGTCGCAGACCCCCGGGGCGCGCTGGTCGCCCTACTACAAGATCCAGACCGGTGAGCGGGTGGTGAGCGGCGTGCCGATCGTCGACATCGCCGCCAACGGGGTGCCCCACCAGCAGGCCATCCCGGCCGCGGCCCGGGTGCAGTTCGAGCCGCAGTACGCGCTGCCCTACCAGCGGGCCACCGGCGAGCGGCTGGGCAACGTGCTGATCATCGGGGCGGGCAGCGGGACCGACGTGGCCATCGCGCTGGCCAACGGGGCCGAGCACGTCGACGCGGTCGAGATCGACCCGGAACTGGTGGCCGTCGGCCGGGAGTCGCACCCGGACCGGCCCTACGCCGACCCGCGGGTGACCGTGCACATCGACGACGGGCGGGCGTTCCTGTCCCGCACCGACATGCGGTACGACCGGATCCTGTTCGCGCTGCCGGACTCGTTGACCCTGGTCCAGGGAGCCAGTTCGCTGCGGCTGGAGAGCTACCTGTTCACCGAGGAGGCCTTCGCCTCCGCCCGCGAGCACCTGGCCCCCGGCGGTGCGCTCGCGATGTACAACTACTACCGCGAGGGCTGGCTGATCGACCGGCTGGCGCTGACCGCGGAGACGGTGTTCGGGCACGAGCCGTGCGTGGACGTCGTCGGCGGCGACCTCGGCCAGGCCGTGATCACCGCCGGACTCACCCCGGGCGACCAGGCCTGCGGGCCGCAGTGGGCCGGGGCGCAGGCCGACACGCCGGCGCCGGCGACCGACGCGCGGCCGTTCCTGTACCTGTTCGGGGCCACCATCCCGTCGCTGTACCTGGTGACCATCGGGCTGATCCTGGCGGTCAGCGTGATCGCCATCGGGCTGGTCGGCGGGCCCGGCGGCTCCTACCGGCGGATGCGGCCCTACGCCGACCTGTTCCTGCTCGGCGCCGGGTTCCTGCTGCTGCAGACCAAGAGCATCGCCGGGTTCGCGCTGCTGTTCGGCACCACCTGGGTGGTGAACTCGATCGTCTTCGCCGGGGTGCTGGTGGCCGTGCTGGCCGCGGTCGAGGTGACCCGCCGGTTCCGCACCCCGCCGCTGAAGGTCATGTACGCGGTGCTGTTCGGCGGGCTGGCGTTGAGCTGGCTGGTGCCCGAGGCGTGGTTGCTGGCGCTGCCCGGGCCGGTCCGGCTGGTGGTGGCCGTGCTGGTGGCGTTCCTGCCGATCTTCGCGGCGAACGTGGTGTTCGCGAAGCGGTTCACCGACACCGCGGACGGGACCGCGGCGTTCGGCGCGAACCTGCTCGGCGCCATGGTCGGCGGCTGCCTGGAGTACCTGGCCCTGCTCGTCGGCTTCCCGGGCCTGCTGCTGGTCGCCGCCGCCCTCTACGCCGGCGCGTTCGCCCTCGCCCCCAAGGACGCCCTCACCCCCACCGCCACCGCCAAGACCTGACCGCGGGGGTCGTGCGTGGGAAACACTGTTCCGGCAGTGCTCTTCCCGCACGACCCCTGACGGGTGGCCGAGACTGAGGGGTGCGCGGCCTTCCCCCCGGTGCGGTAAGTGGGGGAAGCTGAGTTGTGTGAGCGAACTCAGCAGCGCGCGGCGGCGCATCCACCCGGCCTGGTCGGTGGCCGCGGTGACCTTCCTGGCCCTGGTCGGCGCGGCCGGGTTCCGGGCCGTTCCGGGCGTGCTGATGGAACCCCTGCACACCGAGTTCGGCTGGTCGGTCTCGACCATCTCGGCCGCCGTCGCGGTCAACATGGCGCTCTACGGGCTGACCGCGCCGTTCGCCGCGGCGCTGATGGAGCGGTTCGGCATCCGCAAGGTGGTCACCGCCGCGCTGCTGGTGGTGGCCGCGGGCAGCGGGCTGACGGTGTTCATGACCGCCAGCTGGCAGCTGATCCTGTGCTGGGGGGTGCTGGTCGGGCTGGGCACCGGGTCGATGGCGCTGGCCCTGGTGGCCACGGTGACCGGGCGCTGGTTCGAGTCCCGCCGCGGGCTGGTGTCCGGGGTGCTGACCGCCGGCGGGGCGGCCGGCGCCCTGGTGTTCCTGCCGGTGATCGCGATCGTCTCGGAGCGCTACGGCTGGCGGCCGGCTGCGCTCGGGGTCGCGGCGGCGGCGCTGGCGGTGGCGCCGTTCGTGGTGTGGCTGCTCCGGGACAAGCCGTCCGACCTGGGGGTGCTGCCCTACGGCGCGGTGATGCCGGAGGCGTCGGCCACCGTCGCCGGGGCGGAGCCGGTCGCGGTGCCGAAGGTCGGCGCGGGCCGGCTGGCGCTGCGCGCGCTGGGCACCGCCGGGCGGACCCGCCCGTTCTGGTACCTCGCGGCCGGCATGATGATCTGCGGCGCGACCACCATGGGGCTGATCCAGCCGCACTTCATCCCGGCCGCGCACGACCACGGCATGCCGCAGACCGTGGCCGCCGGCCTGCTGGCCATGGTCGGGCTGTTCGACATCATCGGCACCATCGCGTCGGGCTGGCTGACCGACCGCTTCGATCCGCGCTACCTGCTGCTGGCCTACTACGTGCTGCGCGGGTTCTCGCTGATGGCGCTGCCGCTGCTGTTCGGCCCCGACATCCAGCTCAACATGGTGGCCTTCATCGTGTTCTACGGGCTGGACTGGGTGGCCACCATCCCGCCGACCATGGCGCTCTGCCGGGAGATCTTCGGCGAGCAGGCTCCGGTGGTGTTCGGCTGGGTGTTCGCCAGCCACCAGGTCGGTGCGGCGCTGATGGCGCTGGCCGCCGGCATCGTCCGCGACGAGCTGGGCGCCTACGACCTGGCCTGGTACATCGGCGGCGGGCTGGCGGTGGTCGCCGGGTTCCTGTCGCTGCTGGTCCGACGCGCCCCGATCGCCCTACCCGCACCCGTCGGGAGCGGCCCGGCGATCAAGGAGGTCTAGCGCGCCGGGCCCACGCCTGCTGCACGGCCCGGTGGTCGGTGAGCACGATGCCCTCCTCGCGGACGATGGCGTGCGCCTGCGGCGAGGTCAGGAACGCGCGGTCGGTGGCGCGCACCCGCTGATCACGGTCGTCCGCTCGGGACGGAGGACCGTCGGGCCCCGGGTGCACCGCCCACTCGCTGAGTCCCGGCGGCAGCCCGCGCAGCAGACCGGCGTAGTGGGCGGCCTTGCCGTCGAGGTCGAGGGCGAAGCTGTCGAGGAACGGGTGCTCGGTGACCGGCGAGCCCCGCTCCCGCAGCTCGCGGCGGCCGCGGTCGGACCACGCGCGCACCGCCAGCCCGTGCTCCTCGGCCAGCTCGACGGTCAGATCGAACACGTCGGCCCGCCCGCCGTCGAGCAGGCAGTGCCAGTCGAGGTGGGTCGGCGTCAGCCCGGTGTCGAGCACGGCCCGGATCTGGGCGCGGAACTCCCGCTCGACGTCCTCGATCCGGGCCCGGGCGAGCAGCTCACAGACCCGGGCGGGCCCGACCAGCGCACCCGTCCCGGCCAGCAGGGAGGGCACCTCCGCAGGCGCGCTCAGCGGCCCCTACGGCTCGTCGACCGAGTCGCGGACCAGGGTGAGGTGGATCCCGAACGGCACGTCGGTCCGATCGCGGAGCAGGCCGACGGCGTGCGCCGCCGCCCGGCACGGCGGCATCAGGCTGCAGGTCCCGGTGATCCCGTCGTCGATCGCCGCCATGATCGCGAGGTTGATCGCCGTGCTCATCCCGAGGTCGTCGGCGTTGACGATGAGCAACCTGGCGTCGGGCGGGTGCCCGAGCAGCTGGGCGGATCCGATCGGCGGGGGCTCCGGCATCCGACTACCGTGCCGGATGGTCCGGAGCCCTGTCGCGCGGATTGCCGCGCGCCGCCGGTCAGGAGTGGGCGATGTCGGCCCAGCCGTCGACCTTCTCGGGGTGGCGCGGGCCGGGGCCGATGTACTGCGCGGACGGGCGGACCAGCTTGGCCTCCCGCTTCTGCTCCAGGATGTGGGCCGACCAGCCGGCGGTCCGGGCGCTGGTGAACATGGCCGGCATCATGTGCGGCGGGACCTCGGCGAAGTCCAGGATCACCGCCGCCCAGAACTCGACGTTGGTCTCGATCGGGTGGTCCGGACGGCGCTCGCGCAGCTCGGCCAGTGCCGCCTGCTCCAGCGCCACCGCCACCTCGTAGCGCGGCGCGTCGAGCTCCTGGCAGGTGCGGCGCAGCACGCGGGCCCGCGGGTCCTCGGCCCGGTAGACCCGGTGACCGAAGCCCATCAGCTTCTCCCGGCGGTCCAGGATGCCCTTGACCATGGCGGCCGGCTCGCCGGTGCGCTCGACCTCGGTGAGCATCGGCAGCACCCGGGCCGGCGCGCCGCCGTGCAGCGGGCCGGACATCGCGCCGATCGCCCCGGACATCGATGCGGCCACGTCCGCGCCGGTGGAGGCGATCACCCGGGCGGTGAAGGTGGAGGCGTTCATGCCGTGCTCGGCGGCCGAGACCCAGTAGGCGTCCACGGCCCGGATGTGCGCCGGGTCGGGCTCGCCGCGCCAGCGGGTCATGAACCGCTCGGTGATCGTGGTGCACTCGTCGATCCGGCGCTGCGGCACGGCCGGCACGCCGATGCCGCGGGCCGACTGGGCCACGTAGGACAGCGCCATCACCGAGGCGCGGGCCAACTGGTCGCGGGCCTCGTCGTCGGTGATGTCCAGCAGCGGCCGGTAGCCCCAGTACGGCGCGAGCATGGCCAGCGCGGCCTGCACGTCAACCCGCACGTCGCCGGTGTGCACCGGGATCGGGAACGGCTCGGCCGGCGGCAGGCCCGGCCCGAACCGGCCGTCCACCAGCAGCGCCCAGACGTTGCCGAAGGTGACCCGTCCGACCAGGTCCTCGATGTCCACGCCGCGGTAGCGCAGCGCGCCGCCGTCCTTGTCCGGCTCAGCGATCTGGGTGCGGAACGCGACGTGGCCCTCCAGCCCGGACTTGAAGCCCGGCGGCGGCGCGGGGGTATCCGGGGCTGCGGCCGGCGCCGCTCCCGCGGTCCCGGCGATCGGCCCGGTGATCGGCGCAGTGGACACCCGTGTCCTCCTCATCGTGGTCCCCGACAGGCACCGGCCGGGGCGCCGGTGGCGTCGGTCGACCGGAGGTGCGCCCGTTCACCGGACGGCGGTCGTCGTCGCGGCTCCCGGGCTGGCCACGGCGCCACGAGGAGCACGCGGTTGGCGTCACACTGCCCCGGTCACCCGGATGAGGCAACGGGGCATGCGGGTGGGATCTGTCACCGACGTTGTCCGACCGGTCGTCGTCGCCCTAGCGTGGCCGAAATGGACCGTGCCGCCTCAGAACAGCTGGCCGCGATGCGCGTGGACTACCGCACCGAGGGCCTGGACGTCGACGACCTGGCCGGTACCTGGCACGAGCAGCTGATCCGCTGGATGGACGAGGCGGTGGCGGCCGGGGTGGCCGAGCCCAACGCGATGGTGCTGGCCACCGCCGACCCGGAAGGCCGCCCCTCCGCGCGCACCGTGCTGTGCAAGGGACTGGACGCCCGCGGCCTGGCCTTCTACACCAACTACACCTCGGCCAAGAGCCACGACATCCGGGCCACCCGCTACGCCGCGGCCACGTTCCCCTGGTACCTGCAGCACCGGCAGGTGACCGTGCGCGGCCCGGTCCAGCACGTCTCGCCGGAGGAGTCCCAGGCGTACTGGGCGTCGCGCCCGCGCGGGTCCCGGCTGGGTGCCTGGGCGTCGGCCCAGTCGGTGGTCGTGCGCGACCGCCGGACCCTCGACGACGCGCTGGCCGCCGTCGAGGCCCGGTTCGCCGACGAGGACGAGGTCCCGCTGCCCGGGCACTGGGGCGGCTGGCGGATCCTGCCCGAGCAGGTCGAGTTCTGGCAGGGCCGCACCGACCGGATGCACGACCGGCTGCGGTTCGAGCTGAGCGGGCTGGACCGCACCTGGTCGGTGCACCGGCTGGCGCCCTGACCGGCCGCGGAGCCGTCCCGTGGGGTCGCCCGGCCGGCGCCCGGTCAGGGCGAGCGGAAGGGGTGCTCGTCCGACGGGGCCGGGGGCAGGTAGCTCTCGTCCGTGGGACCCGGGCGGTGGCGGGCAGCGCGTGTGACATCACCCGGGATCGGTCGGCCTGGCGGCCCGCTGCCTGGTAGCTCTGTCAGCTGTGCCATGGACCGGCCCGGAGGAGCCCACCCGCCCGAACCAGGTCCCTCCGCACGCCCCGCCCGGCCCCGGCGTCGCCACCGAACCCCCCACCCGCCGCATCGCCCGCGCCGTGCGCGGGGCGCTGGCCGACACCCGCCCGCTGCGAACCCCGGCCTACCGGCGGTTGTGGGTGGCCGGGATGGTCACCGTGGTCGGGGCGCAGTTGTCGGTGGTGGCGGTGCCGGCGCAGATCTACCAGCTCACCGGCTCGTCGGCCTACGTCGGGCTGACCGGGCTGTTCGGGTTGGTGCCGCTGATCGTGTTCGGGCTGTGGGGCGGGGCGATCGCCGACGCGGTCGACCGGCGGACGCTGCTGCTGGTCACCGGGACCGGCATCGCGCTGTCCTCGCTCGCGCTGTGGGTGACCGCGGCCAGCGGGGCGGGCGGGGTGTGGCTGGTCCTCGCGCTGTTCTCCGTGCAGACGGCGTTCCTGGCGGTCAACCAGCCGACCCGCAACGCCGTGCTGCCCCGGCTGCTGCGCCCCGCCGAGATCCCGGCCGCGAACGCGCTCAACATGACGGTCTTCCAGGCCGGGGCCATCGCCGGGCCGCTGCTGGCCGGCGTGCTGATCCCGGTGATCGGGCTGCCGACGCTGTACCTGCTGGACGCGATCGCGCTGCTGGCGACGCTGTGGGCGACCTGGCGGTTGCCGGTGATGCCGCCGGACGGCCCGGTGCGCCGGCGGGCCGGGTTGCGGGAGGTGACCGCGGGGTTCCGCTACGCGCTGCTGCACAAGGTCCTGCTGGTGTCGTTCCTGATCGACGTGGTGGCGATGG
>DASQMQ010000055.1:0-13250 GCA_035645455.1 Pseudonocardia sp. | reverse complement strand
CGACCGCGGCCTGGCCCCGCTGACCGTGCCCGTCGACCGGTTCGACGCGGCCCGGGCCCGGGTCGGGTCCTACCGGAACCTGATGATCGTGCCCGCTCCGGACGGCGACCTGTCCGTGGACGTCGTGCGTCGGGCCGTGCTGGACGCGATCGCCGACTGCGCGACCCGCCTCGGCGGCACCTCGACGTCGTTCGCGCTGCCGGCGTGGACGAAGTGGGCCCGCACGCTGACCGACGCGAAGGCGGCGAAGGGCTGGCCGCGGGTCTTCGCCGACGGCCGCGGCCTGGCCTGGGCGCTGACGTCGGTGTGGGAGGGCGCCTCCCCCGCCGGCGCGACCGGCGGGCACCTGCGGGACCTGACCGCGCAGTTCCTCGACGACGCCGAGCCGCTGGTGGGCGGCACCGCGCCGGCCGCGGCGGCGTGGCGGGAGGCCGCGGCCGCCTGGCACGAGGTCGCCGAGACCGCACTCCCGGTCGACGTCCCGGAGTTCGCCCGGCTGCGCGAGCTGACCGCCGCGGTCCACCAGTCGGTGCTGGCCGAGGGCGACGCGGGAGCCGCGGACGCGGCGGCCGACGCGGCGCAGCTGTGGGCCCTGCGCGCCGAGCTCGACGCCGCTCCCCCGCTGTCCACCGCGCAGCGCGACGACCTGTTCGCCGAGCTGGCCGACCGGCTGCGGGCCGCGCACGCCGCCGAACGCGCCGCCGTCGCCGAGCTGGCCGCGATCGGCCGGCGGGTGACCACCGGCTGACCCGCCGCCGTCCCCCACCCCGCAACCCCGGGGGCGGGGGTCAGGCCGGGGCCTCGGCGCGCAGGGCGGGGACCGGATCGCTGCCGGAGATGAGCACCCGCTCCGCGCCGGCGAACGCCGGCGCAGGCTCGCCGGATCGTCGTGGTCGGCACGGCACCTGCACGCCCCGCTCGGCCAGGTCGGAGAGGCGCTCGACGGCCCGCCCGACGGCCACGATCCGCTCCGCCGGCACGCCCCGGCTCAGCAACGACTCGACGGCGAGGCGGCCCCAGCTGGCTCACCCGGACCCTGCGGGGCCCGGAGCGCGACGGGCTGATCACCCGCACCGGGCACCCGGTCGTCCCGGCCCCGGGTCGACTACGCCCTCACCGACCTCGGCCGGCGGTTGCGGACCGTGGTCGAGGCCCTCGAGACGTGGGCCGAGTCCAACGGGGACGCCGTGCTGCAGGCGCGGGCGGCCGACGACGCCCGCTGATCGGCCCGGCGGTGATCGGTCCGCGCTCGGGATCGGCGGTACCCTCGGCACAGGTGAGCCGGGAAGCCTCGTCGGCGGTCGTCGATCGCCGTCCGGGAGGCCCCGCATGATCTGTGACCGCACGACCACGACGGTCACGCTGGGCACCGGCGTCATCGAGTACCGGTTCGAGCAACGCCCCGGACCGACCGTGCTGATCTTCCACGGCGGCCACCTGAACGCCGGTCTGGCGTTGGGCGAGGAGGAGTTCACCGACGGCGGGTACTCGGTGCTCGTTCCCTCCCGCCCCGGCTACGGCCGCACCCCGCTGTCCACCGGACCGACGGTGGATCGGTTCGCCGATGCGATCCGGGAGCTGTGCGAGCACCTGGGCCTCGACCGGCTCGCCGCCGTGGTGGGCGTCTCGGGCGGCGGCCCGACCGCGGTCACGACCGCCGTGCGGCACCCCGACCTGGTCGAGCGGCTGATCCTGATCAGCGCGGTCGGTCCGCTGCCGTTCCCGACGCGGGTCGTCCGGGCCGGCTCGCACGTCGTGTTCGCGCGCAGGACCGAGGGCGTCACCTGGGCGGTGCTCCGGGCGATCCTGCACCGCGCTCCGGATCTCGGGGTGCGGATGCTGCTGGGCGGGCTGTCCGTCCTGCCGTGGCGCACCGTCGTGTCCAGACTGGACGCCGAGGACCGCCGCACGCTGATCGGGCTGTTCACCCGGATGCGATCCGGGGCGGGATTCATCCACGACCTGACCCCGGTGCCCGACCTGGCCGGCGAGGTCCGGCAGCCGACGCTGGTGATCGCCACCCGCAACGACGGGGCCGTGGGGTTCGTCCACGCGGAGGCTCTGACCGCGGCGATCCGGCACAGTCGACTGATCGAGAGCAACGCCGACACGCACTTGGTCTGGTTCGGCCCG
This sequence comes from Pseudonocardia sp., assembly GCA_035645455.1. Taxonomy (GTDB): domain Bacteria; phylum Actinomycetota; class Actinomycetes; order Mycobacteriales; family Pseudonocardiaceae; genus Pseudonocardia. Next base: position 11,117 of record DASQMQ010000055.1, on the reverse strand, counting down.
GACTGGCCGGAGATCGGCGGGCGGATCCGCGCGTTCCTGGCCGCGGAGCCGGCGGGCTGAACCGGGGCAACCGCCCGCCACCGCGCCGGTGGGTGTTGGTATTCGGGCGCATGTCTCCGGCCGCGCTCCACGACGCCCTCACCGGGCACCCTCGGATCCCACTCAGGAACTCGGGCAAACATGGCCTCAACAGTGCAGCTGCACCGACCGCCCGGGTGACCATTCAGGCCATGCGGTCTTCGGCATCCAGGGTTGGCCGGTGATGGCGTCGCGGAGGACCTGATAGGCGTTGTGGCCGTGTCTGCGGGCGGCGGAGATGTAGCCGCGGATGGACATCCAGGCGCGGGCGGTGTCTGCGGAGCGGTGACAGCCGCTGATCTTGAGCTGTGTCGTGTCCGGGCGGAGGTCGCGTCGGCCTGGTTGTTAGGAAACGGCACGGTCAGGTCGCGGACGACAGCAGGACGTGTTCGACGCGGGCGCTCAGACGGTGGAGCAGGTTCGGGTCGAGGGTTGACGCGGGCCGGCGGCGGGGTGTGCACGAGGGTGCCGCGGTAATTCGGGGGCACGTCGAACTGCAACCGACCGTCCGTGCACTCGGTGCAGACGATGCAATCAGGACTGCCTCCGCCCGCCCGGTTCCATTTCCCGGATGGTCATCTCTGGAGTTCCGGAGAGTCGCCGGATACCCCGCTACTGCAAGAGCTCGTCCACCGAGTACGGCACCGGCGCATCCGGGAAAGTGGTCAGATCCTTGCCGCCGGAGCTCTCCGCGAGTAGTATCGAATACATGTTCGAGCGGCTGTCCGGAGAGCAAATCGCCCCCCGCGGGCGAGTTGCTGACGCCTGCTCGAACGACGATTTCCTGCTATCGGATCTGCCGCCGGATCTGCCGCCGGATCCGTTGTCGGCTGCTGAGGTCGAGGCCCGGTTCGACGCGATGATCGCCCGGTACGAATCCGGGGAGTGCTCCCGCCGGATCTGGACCCGGGCTGCGACTGGGACCCGAGGGACCCGGGCCCGTTCGACATCCCGACCGGGCCGTGGTCCCCCGTGGGTGTGCCGCCGGGCGGTGGGTTGGCGGTGGACCTGGATCTGGAGACGTCGAATCCCGCGCTGCTCGACGATGCTCAGCTGGTCGATGCGATCGCCGCGTTCGACCGGGTCGCGGCGTGGGCGGGCGCGCGGCAGGTCCGGTTGTTGGCCGAGTTCGCGCGGCGTCGCCCGGGGGATCACCCCGAGGCCGCGCAGATGGACACCGCCTCGGAGATCAGCCCCTACGCCCCCGACGAGATCGGTCTCGCGTTGCGCCTGGCCCGGGGCACCGCCGCCGCCCGCCTGCACCAAGCGGTGCGGTTGACCGATGTGCTGCCCGAGACGGTGCAGGCCTGGCAGGACGGCCACCTCGACCTCACCAAAGTCCGCGCCATCGTGGACGCCACCGACCACCTCGACCCGGTCAGGGTGGCCGCGGTGCAGGACCGGGTCCTGCCCCGCGCCGCCGACCAGACCGCCGGACAGCTGCGCGCCGCCCTGAACCGAGCAGTGATCGCGGTGGACACCACCGGCGCCGCGGCACGCCACCAGGCGGCGCGGCGGGACCGGCGGGTCGCGGTCAGCCCGGACCGCGACGGTATGGCGTCGCTGTGGGCGCTGCTCCCCGCCCCGGACGCCCTGTCGGCCTACGAGTGGCTGACCCGCCTGGCCCGCGGCATGGGCCGCGACGATTCCCGGGGCATGGACGCCCGCCGCGCGGACCTGCTGACCGCGTTGCTGACCGGCCGGCTCACCGTCGCCGCCGCTGAAACAGCCGCAGGGGACGAGCTGGTCAGCGGCCACCCGGACGCCACCTCGATCAACGACCCAGCCGACGACCCAGCCGACGACCCGGCCGACGACCCGGCGCCCTCACCCGACCCGGACGGCGACAGCACCACCACTGGCACCCCCACCGGCAGCCCCACCGGCAGCCCCACCGGCAGCCCCGCAGGCGGCCACACCGGCAGCTCGACCGACGGTCCGACCAGCGCCCCAGCCGGCAGCCCGACCAGCGCCCCAGCCAGCAGCCCCACCGGCGGCCCGACCGGCGCCGGCGCGCAGCCCGAGCCGGGCCGGAACCCGATGCCCCAACCGGTCAACCCCGGCAAACCCCTGATCCAAGTGATCGTCCCGCTCACCACCCTCACCGGACACACCAACCACCCCGGCAACCTGGTCGGCTACGGACCCATCCCCGCCGACCTCGCCCGCGAGATCGCCACCGACGCCGTCTGGAAACGCCTGATCACCGACCCCACCTCCGGGGCACTGCTCGACCACGGACGCACCACCTACCGACCACCCACCGCCCTCGCCGACTACATCCGCGCCCGCGACGTCACCTGCCGCCACCCCACCTGCCGGCGCCGCGCCCTCGACTCCGAACTCGACCACACCATCGCCTACGCCGAGGGCGGCGACACCCGCGACACCAACCTGCACGGATCCTGCACCGCGCACCACCACCTCAAACACAACGCCCCCGGCTGGACCGTCACCCAACACCCCGACGCCCGGATCACCTGGACCACCCCCACCGGGCACAGCTACACCAGCGACCCCTACGACTACCGCTACGACGACCCACCCGACCCGACACCACGCCGCCCCACCCCGCCACCGACCCCACCCACCACCCCCGACGAAGAAGCCGCCTCAACCGGAGACGATCACCCTCCGTTCTGAGCTCGGTCGTCAACCTCGTGGGCCCGCCGCTGCCGTGCCGGTGACCTCGGGTGATCATGGAAGCAGGCCATGGCCGATCGTGCTTCGGCGAAGGAAGAAGATCAACCGGCCGCCGGCGACCCTGGCGGCGACGGTCGACACCGCTCGTCGGAGCGACAGGCGACCGAGCAGCGGGGCGTGCGATCGGGCGCCTACGGGATCGCGGCGCCTCCCGACCGGGCCACGGCCACGACCTCGTCCAACAGCCGCGGCCATATCGGCGCCGGTGGTAGGCCGTGTCCGACCTCGGGCAGGACCAGCAACCGAGCGCCGGGGACGGCCGCCGCGGTGGCGCGTCCGCCGCGCACCGACTGGATCGGGTCGGCCTCGCCGTGCACGACCAGTGTCGGAGCCCGTACCCCGGCCAGCTCGGGGCGCCGGTCGCCGCCCGCGGCCGCGGCGCGTTGTTGGCGACGGTCGGCGGCCGGGTCGTGGGCGATGTCGTAGGCCCGGCCGGTCACGTCCCGGATCCACGCCTCGTCAAGCGGGTAGCGCGGCGAGCCCATCAGCGGGAACAGCTTCAACCACGCCGCGATCTCCGCGTCCCGGGTCCTGCGCGGCCTGCCGTACACGGCCATGATCCGGGCCATGGTGCGCAGCCGGGGTCGCAGCATCCGCCATGAGAACCACGGGGCGGCGGCGATCGAGGTCAGGCTGGCCACCCGGTCGGCGTGGTGCACGGCCAGGACCTGGCCGATCATTCCGCCCAGCGACACGCCAACGATGTGTGCCGACGCCCAGCCCAGCGCGTCGAGCACGGCGACGGCGTCGTCGGCCATGTCGCGCAGGCCATAGGAAGCCGAGGCGGCGCAGTGGGTGGAGCGGCCGGAGTCGCGCAGGTCGAAGCGGACCACCTGGAACCCGCGTTCGATCAGTGCGGTGAGGAACTCGTCGGGCCAGTGGATCATCTGTGTCCCCGCGCCCCCGATCAGCAGAAGCGGTGCCCCCGTGGACGGGCCGAGGGTCTCGTAGACGATCTCGACAGCCCCGTTGCGCGCGACCGTGAAGCCCATCGGCCCATCGTGTCAGTGGACTGCGTGTCGGACGCGGTGCCAGCCGCCAGCGAACGGTCCGAACTGGCCCGGACGACCGGGACCGCGTGTCGACGCTGCAGCCGGTTCGTGGTGCACACCAGCCACGTCAACGCGGGCTCTGGCGCTTGCAGCCGGAGGTGCTGCGCGCGCTCGGCAAGCACTGGGACCGGGCCGCCCAAGGAGTCTCTGAGGCGCCGGCACGTCGCCCGAGCGACCGCGGTTCAGTCGAACCCGACGTGATCACGACGGCTCGACCCGCCGCGACGTCCGGTCCGTCGCCGACCATGGTCATGAGGGCTGAACCCGCCGCAGTCCACGGAGCGAGGTATGACGACACCGATGAGTTCCTGACCTGCGCCCGGTCGTCACCGGCATGAGCGGAGCGGATGCTGGCCCGGGCAAGGTCGTGGTGAACCGGGCGATGTCGTTGGACGGCTTCATCGCCGGCCCTGACCACGCCATGGACTGGATCTTCGAGTACCTGAGGGACGACCCGTTTCCCGAGGTCATGGCGGCCACCGGCGCCATGCTCGTCGGCCGGGGCACCCACGAGGTCGGCAGGCGGATGTCCGACGAGGAGACCGACTACGACGGCGGACCGGTGTTCGTCCTGACCCACCGGCCGCCGGACGAGCCGGAGCCCGGCGTCACGTTCCTCACCTGCGATCTCGCCGAGGCCGTCGCCACGGCGCGCGCCGCCGCGCGCGGGAAGAACCTGGAGATCCTGGGTGCCGACCTGGCCAGTCAGTGCCTGCAGCGAGGGCTGGTCGACGAGATCCTGGTGTACGTGGTGCCGGTGCTGCTCGGCGACGGCGTGCGCTTCTCGACCCCGGGCCTGGGCCGGATCGACCTGGAACCGTTCGCCACCACCCAGGCGGGCCCGGTCACGATGCTCCGCTTCCGCGTGCGGAAGGAGGCGCGGTCCGGCAGTGAGGCGGGCGTGTCCGGTCCCGGACGGGAGGCGGCAACCGCGTGATCCTCGGTCGTCGGTGCACGCTGGAGTACCAGCGTGGGATCGGCAAGACCACCGACTCGCCGGTGCAGGCTGCTGCCGGTGCGGCCAGCAGGGATCAGCCATGCCCGACGCGACGGGGAGCGCGACGCCGACCCAGCCCGACGAACCCGCCGCCGGGCGAGCGCCCACCGCCCCCCACGTCCGGCACCCGACGTCCGCAGCCGGGGCCGGCGGGCCGGCGATGCGCTCGTCGGCCTGCTGGCACCGGCCGGGGTCGTTCGTCGCCGAGGCCGACGGCACCGGGCGCCGTCAGCTCCCGACGATCTCGCCCTCCCGCGCCCGCACCACCCGCGGCTGCCGGTCCTCCCCCAGCTTCACCACCACGATCCCGACCAGCACCAGCACGCCACCCAGCGCCTGCACCGCTCCCGGCAACTCGCTGAGCAGGAGCCAGGCGATGACCATGGCCATCACCAGCTCCAGCAGCGCGACGAAGGACGCCAGCCGGGCACCGAGGCGGCGGGTGGCGGCGATGCCGGTGACGTAGGCGACGGCACCGCTGAGCACGCCGAGGGCGAGCACCGGCAGCCACCACGGCACGGTCGCCGCGACGAACTCGACCGGCGCCGTCGACACCGCCATCGGCACGATGCCCACCGCGCCGGCGAGCAGCAGCACCATCGAGCCGATCACCAGGCCGGCCGCGGCCAGCACCGTGCCGGGCAGGCCGTTGTCGCCGTCCGCGGACAGCACGAAGTACACCGCCGCCCCGCCCATGGCACCCAGCGCCCAGAGGATGCCGACGGTGCTGGTCTGCGCGCCGGACACCAGGTCCAGCACCAGCACCAGGCCGGCCGCGCCGAGCAGCGCGCCGAGCAGGGTCAGCCGGCCAGGGCGCTGGCCGTGGCGCAGCCACATCCACAGCACCACCGGCACCGGCGCGGTGAACTCGATCAGCAGCGCCACCCCGACCTGCATGTGGGCCACCGCGTTGAAGTACGCGAGCTGGCAGCCGGCGACGGCCAGCATCCCGTAGGCCGTGACGAGCGGCAGGTTGCGCCGCAACACGGCCCACCGCCCGCGCAGCTGGACCAGCGCGACCGGTACCAGCACGGCGGCACCGATCAGCAGCCGCACGGTGACCGCCGCCGCCGACGTCCAGCCGGCCTCCATCAGACCCCGGGCCAGCGAGCCGGACAGCCCGAACGACGCCGCCGACGCGAGTGCCCACAGCAACCCGCTCGGCGGGACGCCCGAGCGGGCCGCGTCATGAGTCATCATCTGCATGACTCATGACGCTAGGGGTCGGTGGGATAATGTGTCAACATGGCTTTCGACCATGACACGGTGTCGTCCCTGCTGGCCGCGGTGGCGCTGGTGAACTCGGCCGAGGAGCCCGACACGCTGACCACGGTCGCCCAGCTCGACGCGTTCTTCGTCGCGCACCGCTACACCGGCCGCCACACCCGCGACGCCGCGGAGCTGACCGCGGTGCGCGCGCTGCGCGGGCCGCTGCGGCGACTGCTGACCGCCGACCGGGACACCGCGGTGGAGATCGTCAACGCGATCCTGGCCGAGCACCGGGCGGTGCCCCAGCTGGTCCGCCACGACGGGTTCGACTACCACGTGCACGCGGTCGGGCGGGACACCCCGCTGGCCGACCGGATCGCCGTGGAGAGCGCGATGGCCATGGTCGACCTGATCCGGGCCGACGAGCTGAGCCGGCTGTCGCTCTGCGCCGACGAGACCTGTGACGGCGTGGTCGTCGACCTGTCCCGCAACCGGTCGCGCCGGTTCTGCAGCGTCAGCTGCGGCAACCGGGTGGCCGCGGCCGCCTACCGGGCCCGCCGGGGCTGAGCGCGGCGGGTCCCATTAGGCGAAGGCGGAGTATCCGGTGATGGCCCGGCCCACGATCAGCGACTGGACGGTGTCGGTGCCCTCGTAGGTGTAGACCGCCTCCATGTCGGCGTGGTGGCGGGCGACGTGCAGGTCGAGCAGGATCCCGTTGCCGCCGAGGATGTCGCGGGCCATCGCGCACACCCGCCGGGCCGCGGCGGCGGTCTGCAGCTTCGCCAGCGCCGCGTGCGGCAGCTCCAGCCGGCCCTGCTCCTGCAGCTGGGCCATCCGCAGGCAGGTCAGCTGCATGCCGGTGATGTCGGACAGCATGTGCGACAACTTGTCCTGCACCAGCTGGAACGCCGCGATCGGGCGGCCGAACTGCTCGCGCTGCTTGGCGTAGGCGACCGCGCACTCGTAGGCACCGATGGCGTGCCCGAGGCCCTCCCAGGCGATCGACTGGCGGCTCTTGGCCAGGCAGCGGTTGGTGTCGGCGAAGGTGCGCGAGCCGGCCAGCCGGTGGTCGGCCGGCACCCGCAGCCCGGTCAGCGCGATGTCGGCCTGCCAGACCGCGCGGTTGCTGGACTTGCCGGTGATCACCGAGGCCGAGTAGCCGGGCACCTCGTCGCGCCGGTCGACGACGAACGCGCCGACGTCGCCGTCGTCGTCGCGGGCCCACACCACGACGATGTCGGCGATCGTGCCCAGCCCGATCCAGCGCTTGGCGCCGTCGAGCACCCAGTGGTCGCCGTCGCGGCGCGCGGTGGTGGCCAGCCGGACGACGTCGGAGCCGTGCTCGGGCTCGGTCAGCGCGAACGCGCCCAGGGTGGCGCAGGAGGCGAGGTCGGGCAGCCAGCGCTCCTGCTGGTCGGCGGAACCGAGCAGGCCGATGGTCATCATGGCCAGGCCGCTGTGCACCGAGTTGAACGTGCTGAAGCTGCCGTCGCCGCGGGCCAGCTCCAGGGTGACCAGCCCCTCGGCGACCGCGCTCAGCCCCGGGCAGCCGGGGCCGTGCAGGGAGCCGCCGGCCACGCCGAGCGCGGCGTAGGGCGCGACCAGCTCGCGCGGGAACTCGGCCCGCTCCCAGTAGGCGCTGGCCACCGGGATCAGCTCGTCGTCGACGAAGGTCCGCACCCGGTCCCGGACCGCCCGGTCCCGGTCGGTGATCAGGTCGTCGGTGTGGAAGAAGTCGGTGCCCTGCGAGCGCCCCAGGTCCTGGGGCGACACGGTGGTGGACGCGGTGGTGGACATGATCGACTCCTCAGCTGTCCCGGGCGTCGTCGCCGGTCCGGACGGTAGCCCAGGCACGCCGGGGCCGCCGGTCGTCGCCGCGGTAGAGATCGGCCAGCAGGGCGACCACGTCGGGGACGGCCGGGTGCGGGCCGTCGCGCCACCACACCAGCCGCACGGGCACCGGTGGCGCGCCGCGCAGCGGGCGGAACACGACGCCCTGGCGCCGGTACTGGGTCGAGGTGCTCTCCGCGGTGACCCCGACGCAGCGCCCCGCGGCGATCACGGCCAGCCAGTCGTCGACGTCGCGGGTCTCCTCGACCGCGGGCCGGCGGTCGGGCGGCCACAGGTCGAGGGTGGTGGTGCCGGTGCGGTGGTCGACGGCCAGGACGCGGTCGGCCAGGTCGGCCAGCCGCAGTTGCCGGCGTCGGGCCAGCGGGTCGCCGGCGGCCAGGGCGCACCAGCGGGCCTCGACGCCGACGACGGCGCTGTCGAAGCGGTGGTGGTCGGTCCGGTCGACCTGGGCCGGGGCGCGTACCACGGCCACGTCGCAGACGCCCTCGGCGAGGCCGCCGGTCGGCGAGTTCGTCCGGACCAGGTGCAGCTCGACCGCGGGGTGCCGGTGCGACCAGCGCTGCTGGAACTCGACGGTGTGCTCGCCCACGGCGGCCCAGGCGTGGCCGACGCGCAGCCGTCCGTGCCCGGTGCGGGCGTCCCGGACGAGGTCGTCGACCTCGGCGAGGACCCGGCGGGCCCGGGCCAGCACCCGCTCCCCCGCCGCGGTCAGCACGAGTTCGCGGCTGGTCCGGCGCAGCAGCCGCACGCCCAGCGCCCCCTCCAGCGCGGCGAGGGTGCGCGACACCGTGGGCTGGGAGAGACCGAGGTCGATCGCGGCGTCGGTGAAGCCGCCGGCGTCCACCACCGCGGCCAGGCACCGGAGGTGCCGGACCTCGACGCCGTCGCCCTTCGCCGGAGTCATGCGCCCAGCGTATAGCCATCACACTGGATGCATTTTGGGAATGGTGGATCCGAGCGGACGCTGAGCTCCGTGGACACCGCGACCCGAGCGCAGCAGGCACCGACCCCCCGTCCCGGTACCAGCCCGACCGGCGTGGTGCTGATGCTCGGCAGCGCGCTGGCCAACCAGACCGGGGCCGCGGTCGGCGCGCTCGCCTTCCCGGTGATCGGCCCGGTCGGGGTGGTCGCGGTGCGCCAGTGGGTGGCCGGGGTGGTCCTGCTGGCCGTCGGGCGGCCGCGGCTGCGCGCGTTCACCGCGCGGCAGTGGCGGCCGGTGGTCGCCCTGGCCGCGGTGTTCGCGGCGATGAACCTCTCGCTCTACACCGCCGTCGACCGGATCGGCCTGGGCCTGGCGGTGACCCTGGAGTTCCTCGGCCCGCTGTCGGTCGCCCTGGCCGGGGCCCTGACCCGGGGACTGCCCGGCCGGCGCCGGGCGGCGACCCTGGGCTGCGCGGCGATGGCCGCGGGCGGAGTCGTGCTGCTGGTCCGACCGCAGCCGGCGACCGACCACCTCGGCATCGGGCTGGGCCTGCTCGCCGCGGCCTGCTGGGCCGGCTACATCCTGCTCAACCGCACGGTCGGGGCCCGGGTGCCGGGCGTCGAGGGGTCGGCGGCGGCCGGGGCGCTGTCCGGGCTGGCCTTCCTGCCGGTCGGGATCGTCGTGCTGCTCGCGCACCCGCCGACCCCGGCCGCACTGGCCTGCGCGGCGGCCGCCGGGCTGCTGTCCTCGGCGGTGCCGTTCCTGGTCGACCTGCTGGCGCTGCGCCGCATCACCGCCCCGGTGTTCGGGCTCTTCATGAGCGCCCACCCGGTGTTCGCCGCCGCGATCGGCGCGGTCGTCCTGGGTGAGGTGCTGGCCGGGGCGGACTGGCTGGCGATCTCCTTCATCGTCCTGGCCAACCTCGGCAGCATCGTCGTCCGGGCCGGTCGGGACACCCCATCGAGGGGTGTCGAACCAGGCCGGGTACGGCGGTAGGCACCATGGGGCGCATGCGCCCTCCGACGCGTGCCCGCTGGCGGACCGCAGCCGCCGTCGCGGTTCTCGCCCTGGTCACCGGCTGCGGGGTCGGGGACGCCGAGCCCCCCGCCCCTGCCGCCGCCGCCCCGACCGAGCTGCGACCGACCCGCCTGGCGGTGCCCGACAACCTGGCCGAGGACGTCTTCGCGACCCCTCGTGACGTGCTCGTGCCGGCCGGCTGGACGATCTCGCTGTGGGCCTCGGTGCCCGGTGCCCGGCTGGCGGCGTGGGCCCCGGACGGCGCGCTGCTGGTGTCCCGGCCCGAGCAGGGCGACATCACCAGGCTGGTCGCGCGAGCCGACGGCGGGGTCGCCGCGTCGGTACTGCTGGAGAGGCTGACCCAGCCGCACGGGATGGCCTTCGACGACAGCACGCTCTACGTCGCCGAGAGCAACCGGATCCAGGCCTACGACTACGCCGACGGTGCCGCCGAGCGCGGCCGGGTAGTGGCCGACGGCCTGCCCGACGCCAGGTCCGGCGAGCTGGGCGGGGCCTTCGCGCACGCCCTGAAGAGCGTGGCGGTCGACCCGGACGGCGCCGTCTACTTCTCCATCGGGTCCAGCGGCAACATCTCCGCGGAGGACCGCGAGGCCGTCCCGGAGGCCGCGTCGATCCTGCGCGTCCCGCCCGGCGGCGGCCCGGCCGAGGTGTTCGCCCGCGGGGTGCGCAACGGGACCGGGCTCGCCGTAGCGCCGGACGGGGAGGTGTGGACCGCGGTGAACGGCCGCGACGACATCGCCTACCCGTTCGACCGGGACTACCCGGGGTCCACCGGCTCCGCCCAGGGCGAGGTGCTGGAGAGCTACGTCGCCGACCACCCGGCCGAGCCGCTGGCCCGGCTGACCCCGGGCCGTGACCTGGGCTGGCCGTACTGCAACCCCGACCCGGACGTCGAGCCCGGCGTGCCGGGCACCGCGCTGGACCACAGCGCCCCCGCCTACGTCCCCGACATCGAGACCAACCCGGACGGCTCGGTCCTGGACTGCGCCGCCCTCACCCCGGTCGAGCAGAGCATGGGCGCGCACTCGGCGCCGCTGGGCCTGGCCTTCGCCACCGACCTGCCCACCTACGGCACGGGCGCCCTGGTCGGCGTGCACGGGTCGTGGAACCGCGTCCCGCCGCGGGCGCCGGAGGTGGCGTTCTTCCCCTACGTCGGCGGCGAGATGGGCGCGCAGCAGACCCTGGTCGGCGGTTTCCAGGCCGCGGACGGGTCCCGCTGGGGACGCCCGGTGGCCGCGGTGCAGGGTCCGGACGGCGCGGTCTACGT
>DASQMQ010000054.1:0-5318 GCA_035645455.1 Pseudonocardia sp. | reverse complement strand
CACCTCGTCCAGCGGCCGCACCGTGGCCGACAGCCCGATCCGCTGGGCGGGCCCGCGCACCGGGACGGGACCGGCCGCCGGGGCCGGGACGGGGGCCGGCCCGGCCCCACCGGGACCGTCCGCGTCGGGGGACCGGGTGAGCAGCTCGTCGAGCCGCTCCAGGGACAGCGCGAGGTGCGCGCCGCGCTTGCTGTCCACCACGGCGTGCACCTCGTCGAGGATCACCGTCTGCACCCCGCGCAGCGACTCCCGGGCCGCCGAGGTGAGCAGCAGGAACAACGACTCCGGGGTGGTGACCAGCACGTCGGGCGGGGTGCGGGCGAACTTGCGGCGCTCGTCGGCCGGGGTGTCGCCGGTGCGCATGCCGACCGTGATGTCCGGCACCGGCAGCCCGAGCCGCTGGCTGGCCTGGCGGATCCCGGCCAGCGGCGAGCGCAGGTTGCGCTGTACGTCCACGGCCAGCGCCTTGAGGGGTGACACGTACAGCACCCGGCAGCGGTGCCGCGGGTCCTCCGGCGGCGGCTCGGCGGCCAGCCGGTCGAGCGCCCACAGGAACGCCGCCAGCGTCTTCCCGGATCCGGTGGGGGCCACGACCAGGGCGTGCTTGCCGGCCTGGGCCGCGGACCAGGCGCCCTCCTGGGCGGGCGTGGGCGCGGCGAAGGCCCCGCGGAACCAGTCGCGGGTGGCGGGGGAGAAGCCTTCGAGCGCGCTCACGGGATCCATGATGCGCCTCCGGACCGACAGTTCCGGCGCAGCGCCGGTTGCGACGGACGGAGCAGCCGGTCAGCCGGCGGTGAGCGCGTCGACGAGCGCGGCCACGGCCGGGCCCCCGTCGCCGTCCGGGTGCCAGGTGCAGCCCACCCCGATCGCCGCCACCCGGCCGGTGGCGAGCACCGTTTGCAGCGCGACCGCGACATCGTCCGCGGACGGGCCGCCCGGTGTCGGGAACAGCAGCCCGGGCACGTCCCGCGGATCCAGGACGTCGACGTCGAGGTGCAGGTAGATCGGCCCGGCCGGGAGGGCGTCGGCCAGGGCCCCGACCGGGACGTGCCGGATCGGCGAGCCGGCCAGGAACTCGGCTTCGGGCGGGTCGAGGTCGCGGGCGTCGACCAGCACCACGTCCCGCTCGGGCACGTCGCGCAGGCCGAGGGACCCGGGCACGGTGCGGTCGGCGCCGCCGACGAGCTGGCGCAGCGGCATCCCGCCCAGGTAGCCCGATGTCGAGGTCTGTGGGGTCTGCAGGTCGCCGTGCGCGTCGAACCACACCACCGACGGGTCCACCCCGGCCCGCTGCAGCCCGGCGACCACCCCCATCGAGGTGGTGCAGTCCCCGGACAGCACCACCGGGCGCCCGCCGGGAACTGCGGCGACAGCCGTCGCGACCTGCTCCTGCAGGGCCGCCACGCGCTCCCAGACCGACCCCGCCGGCAGCACCGGATCCACCACCACGTCCGCGGCCAGCGGCAGGTGCAGGCCGGGCAGGCGCTCGTCCAGGTGGAACGGCACCGCGATCACCGTCGGCGGGGTCGAGCTGGGTGGCTGCACGGATCGACCCTAGCCGCCGGTCGCGGCGGGTCCAGCGGGTTTCAGCGCCGCCGGTTCTGCCACCACCAGCGCAGCATCAGGGTCAGCGACGCCACCAGGCCGAGGATCACCACGATCCGCCCGAGCGGCGAGGACAAGCCGGTGGGGTCGGCTCCGGAGTCCAGCAGGGCCGGGCCCAGCAGGGCCAGGACCCCGAGCGGGTCCGGCCAGGGAACGGCGGTCACCGGCAGCCCGAACAGCACAAAACCGACAGTACCGGGTCCCGGTCGCCGCGAGCCCCGATGATGCACCGAGCAGCTGGCCGACCGGGGAGCCGGCGGAACCAGGAAGTGGGGAACCCATGCGCGCCCACCGGATCACGGCCAACCTGCGGGTGGCCGACCTCGACGCGGCGAAGAGCTTCTACACCGACTACCTCGGGCTCGGCACCGAGGAGTTCAACCTGGGGTGGGTGGCCCGCTACACCTCCCCGGAGACCGGCGCGCACCTGCAGCTCGTCACGCGCGACGCCACCGCCGCCGAGGACCCGGTGGTCTCCGTGCACGTCGACGACGTCGACGCCGCCCACGCCGAGGCGCAGCAGCGGGGCTTCGAGATCGTCCACCCGTTGACGACGGAGGCCTGGGGCGTGCGCCGGTTCCTCGTCCGGGCACCCGACGGCAACGTCGTCAACGTCGTGCAGCACCGGCGCTGAAGGCCGGCCGGGCCGCGCCGAACGCCGGCGCGGGGGCGGGCCAGGTCAGCGGCACCCCGTCGACCGACCCCGGTGGTGCGGCCAGGGTCAGCTTGCCGTCCGGCGCGTCGATCTCCACCAGATGCGGGGCGGGGTCGATCTCGGCCACCTCGGACCCGGCCGTCCGCGGCAGGTCCTGCAGCCAACGGGCCGTGCCGGCCAGCGCGAACCGGACGTGGTGGGTGCCGCCCTGCGTCCGCTGGCGGCGCAGGGCGAGCAGCGCGCCCGCGGCGGCCAGGTAGCCGGTGGCGTGGTCGAGCAGCTGGGCCGGCAATGCGCCCGGGGCGTCCGCGGACCCCTCGGCCAGCGCGATCCCGCAGGCGGCCTGGACCAGGCTGTCGAAACCGCGCCGGCCGGCCCACCGGCCGCGGTGCCCCCACGCCGAGAGCGTGACGACGACCAGCCCCGGGTGCCGTTCGGCCAGCGACTCGGGAGCCAGGCCGAAGGCGTCCAGCGCGCCGGGCCGGTACCCGCCGACCACGACGTCCGCCTCGGCCAGCAGCTCCTCCAGCGCGGCGCGGTGGGAGCGCAGGTCCAGCAGCGCGCTGCGCTTGCCGGGCAGGGTGTCCCAGGCCTGCATCGGGATCTCCGGGCGGTCGGGCGGGTCCAGCCGCAGCACGTCGGCGCCGTGCGCGGCCAGGGTGCGGGTGGCCACCGGTCCGGCGATGACCCGGGTCAGGTCGAGCACCCGCGGCCGGCGGACCGGACGCGGCGGCGCGAGGCCCAGCCCGCGGTTCTCGACCAGCGGCGGAGCCGGTCCCTCGGCCAGCCACTCCGCCTCGGTGCGCACCGCGGCGCCGACCCCGCCCGCCGCGTGCAGCGCGTCCTCCAGTTCGACGGCGCGGCGCTCGGCGATCGCGGCCGGCGCGTGGGCCTCGACGCACCCGAGCACGCTCAGCGCCGCAGCCCGGTGCCACGGGTAGTTGGCGTGCAGCCGCACCCAGCCGTCCGCGGTGCGGTGGAAGGCCGACAGCGGGTCGAACGGGCTGCCCGGCGACTCGCCGTCGCGGCGCAGGTGGCGCTCGCTGCGGACGGCGACGGCGAGCCCGCGGGTGTCGAGCCCGACCGCCCGGTCGGAGCCCACCGTCGCGGCCAGCAGGCTCGCGCCCACCGCCGCCGCCGCGGCGGCGGTGACCGGGAACGCGGAGCGCAGGACGGCGGGCGGGCCGGTGACGGTCAGCCGGTGCAGGTCGTCGGCGGTGCCGCCGAGAGCGGCCCAGACCTCCGGCAGCGGGCCGGTGGCGGGGTGGTCGGTCATCGTGCGCTCCTCCGGTCGGGTTCCGCGATCCTCGCTCCTGGCGCCCGCCGCGGGGTGGTCGGACTGCACGCGGTGCCGGCCCCGGCCTACCGTGGCCGGGTGCGCCTGACCTACTTCCGGGAACTGATGGCGGACGAGTTCGGCCCGGCCCGGGCCGCCTCGCTGTCCCGCGACCACGTGTTCGCCGAGCTCGGCGGGCTGACCGTGGAGCAGGCGCTGGAGCAGGGCCACGACCCGCGGAACGTGTGGCTGGCGGTGTGCCGGGCCTACGACGTGCCCCCGGCCCGCCGCTGAGCGCGGCATCATAGCCATCCGGCGTGTCGACGTCCCGATCGAACAACTGTTCGCTAGGCTGTCGTCCACATCCGGTCCCGGCCATCCACAGATCCGGGACGCGAGCCCGCTCTGTCGGTGGTGCCCCCTACCGTCGGCGGCACAGATCGAGACGTTGTCGAACACACGAGGTGGAGACCGGCCATGCCAGCAGCAGCACCGGATCGCGAGAAGGCGCTCGAACTCGCCCTCGCGCAGATCGAGAAGAACCACGGCAAGGGCTCGGTGATGCGGCTGGGCGACGACACCCGCCCGCCGATCGGGGTCATCCCCACCGGCTCCATCGCCCTGGACGTCGCGCTCGGGGTGGGCGGGCTGCCCCGCGGCCGGGTCGTGGAGGTCTACGGCCCGGAGTCCAGCGGCAAGACCACGGTCGCCCTGCACGCGGTGGCCAACGCCCAGGCCGCCGGCGGCATCGCGGCGTTCATCGACGCCGAGCACGCGCTCGACCCCGAGTACGCCAAGGCGCTGGGCGTCGACACCGACGCGCTGCTGGTGTCCCAGCCCGACACCGGTGAGCAGGCCCTCGAGATCGCCGACATGCTGATCCGGTCCGGGGCGCTGGACATCATCGTGATCGACTCGGTGGCCGCGCTGGTGCCGCGGGCCGAGATCGAGGGCGAGATGGGCGACTCCCACGTCGGCCTGCAGGCCCGGCTGATGAGCCAGGCGCTGCGCAAGATCACCGGCGCGCTCAGCAACTCCGGCACCACGATGATCTTCATCAACCAGCTGCGCGAGAAGATCGGCGTGATGTTCGGCTCGCCGGAGACCACGACCGGCGGCAAGGCGCTGAAGTTCTACGCCTCGGTGCGGCTGGACATCCGCCGGATCGAGACCCTCAAGGACGGCACCGACATGGTCGGCAACCGGACCCGGGTCAAGGTCGTGAAGAACAAGGTGGCGCCGCCGTTCAAGCAGGCCGAGTTCGACATCCTCTACGGGGTCGGCATCAGCCGCGAGGGATCGCTGGTCGACGTGGGCGTCGAGCAGGGCATCGTGCGCAAGTCCGGGGCCTGGTACACCTACGAGGGCGACCAGATGGGCCAGGGCAAGGAGAACGCCCGCAAGTTCCTGCGGGAGAACCCCGACGTCGCCGCCGAGATCGAGAAGAAGATCAAGGAGAAGCTGGGGATCGGTGCCCAGCTCGACGCGGAGGCGCCGCTGCCCGCCCCGGTCGACTTCTGATCGTGGACGCCGGTCCGGCCGGTCCGACCGTCCCGGACGGTGAGGACCGGGCCCCGGCGCCGCGGATCGCCCGGTTCGACGGCCTCGAACCGGCCACGGCTCCCGATCGGGTCGCCGACCTGTCCTCGGCCGGGGCCGGGGCGACGGGCCACGCGGTAGCCCGTCTCGACCACCTCGGCACCGAGGACCCGACCGGCGGCCCGCGAACCGCGCCGATCCCGGTCGACGCGCTCCCGACGGGTCTCCGGGCGGACGCTCCGG
>DASQMQ010000053.1:0-16651 GCA_035645455.1 Pseudonocardia sp. | reverse complement strand
GACGGCGAACCGGCCACGGTGCGGTCGGCGTCCGGCCTAGGATCGCCCGGGTGAGCCTCCCCGCCCCCGAGATCGCCACCGAGATCGGCACCGAGATCGGCACCGAGATCGGCACCGAGATCACCGCCGGAACCGACCCCGCCGAGCTGGCCGCGGCCGCGCTGCGGGTGCTCAACCGGGTGTTCGGCTACGACGCCTTCCGCGGGGCCCAGGCGGAGATCATCGCCGAGGTGTGCCGGGGCGGGGACGCCCTGGTGCTGATGCCCACCGGCGGCGGCAAGTCGCTGTGCTACCAGATCCCGGCGCTGGTCCGGCCGGGGGTCGGGGTGGTGGTGTCGCCGCTGATCGCGCTGATGCAGGACCAGGTCGACGCGCTGCGCGCGCTCGGGGTGCGGGCCGGGTTCCTCAACTCCACCCAGAGCCCCGACCAGCGCCGCGCGGTGGAGGCGGCCTACGTCGCCGGCGAGATCGACCTGCTGTACCTGGCCCCGGAACGGCTGCGCAGCCCGTCGACCCCGGCGCTGCTGGAGCGCGGCCGGATCGCGCTGTTCGCCATCGACGAGGCGCACTGCGTGGCCCAGTGGGGCCACGACTTCCGGCCCGACTACCTGGCGCTCTCCGAGCTGCACGAGCGCTGGCCGGACGTGCCGCGGATCGCGCTGACCGCCACCGCCACCGAGGCCACCCACGCCGAGATCGCCACCCGGCTGAACCTCACCGCCGCCCGGCACTTCGTGGCGAGCTTCGACCGGCCCAACATCCAGTACCGGATCGCGCCCAAGGACGAGCCGCGCCGCCAGCTGCTGGAGCTGATCCGCACCGAGCACCCGGGCGACGCCGGCATCGTCTACTGCCTGTCGCGCAGGTCGGTCGAGCAGACCGCGGAGTTCCTGGCCGGCCAGGGGCTGACCGCGCTGCCCTACCACGCCGGGCTGGACGCCCCGGTCCGCGCGGCCAACCAGGCCCGGTTCCTGCGCGACGACGGGGTCGTCATGGTCGCCACGATCGCCTTCGGGATGGGCATCGACAAGCCCGACGTGCGGTTCGTCGCGCACCTGGACCTGCCCAAGTCGGTGGAGGGCTACTACCAGGAGACCGGGCGGGCCGGCCGTGACGGGCAGCCGTCCACGGCCTGGCTGGCCTACGGGCTGGCCGACGTCGTGCAGCAGCGCAAGATGATCGACGACTCGGAGGGCGACGCGGCGCACAAGCGCCGGCTCTCCCAGCACCTGGACGCCATGCTCGCGCTCTGCGAGACCGTCGAGTGCCGGCGGGTGCAGCTGCTGAACTACTTCGGCCAGTCCGCGCAGCCCTGCGGCAACTGCGACACCTGCCTGACCCCGCCGCAGACCTGGGACGGCACGGTGGCCGCGCAGAAGGTGCTGTCCACGGTGTTCCGGCTGAAGAAGGAGCGCAACCAGAGCTTCGGGGCCGGGCAGATCGTGGACATCCTGCTCGGCAAGCGCACCGCCAAGGTCGACCAGTTCGACCACCACACGCTGAGCGTGTTCGGGGTCGGCACGGACCTGGCCGAGGGCGAGTGGCGCACGGTCGTCCGCCAGCTGGTCGCCCGCGGGCTGCTGGCCGTGCAGGGCACTTACCAGACCTTCGCGCTCACCGAGGCCAGCCGCCCGGTGCTGCGCGGCGAGCAGCCGGTCATGCTGCGCCGCGACCCGCCCAAGCAGGCCCGCAGCCGGACCCGGGCCGCCCGGGCGCCGCAGGCCGAGCTGCCCGACGGCGCCGCGCCGGTGTTCGAGCGGCTGCGGGCCTGGCGGGCCGGCGCGGCCAAGGAGCAGGGCCTGCCCGCCTACGTGATCTTCCACGACGCCACCCTGCGGGAGATCGCCACCCGGATGCCGGCGAGCCTGGACGAGCTGGGCACGATCGGCGGGATCGGGCAGACCAAGCTGGCCCGCTACGGCGAGCAGGTCCTGGCCGCCCTCGCCACCGACTGACCGCGGGAGCGTGGGCGCGAGTCCGGGCCCGTGCAGGCGGAACCAGGGTGGCGACGAGTTCGCGATGATGTGGGCGACCGGGGAGGTCGCCGACTGCACCGTCGGCGGTCCGGGCCCGGTCGTCCCGCCGGCGGGGCAGCAGCGCGACCGGGTAGGAACCACCGCGGATCGCCGGGCGGCCACCGCCTCGGTGGTTGCGCGGACCTCGGTATCCCGCCACACTCGCTTTGGTACTTGATGTACCAAGTCTAAATACCGGAGGTCCCCGTGAGCCGATCCGTGTGCGACCCCGGCGGTCCCGGGAGGACCGGTACCCGATGAGGCCGCTGGAGGTGCTGGTGGCGGTGACCGCGGCGGCCGCCCTGGTCGCCGCCGTCGTCGGGCGGCCGCGCGCGCTGCGCCTGCTCGCCGCGCCGGTCGCAGTGCTCGCCGTCGGACTGCACCTGGTCGTGGAGGGTCCCCGGGGCGCCATGGTCGTCGCGTACGCCCTGGTGGCTGCGCTCGCACTGGTGCGCATGGGCCGCCCGGACCGGCTCGGTCGCGCCGGCCGCGCCGGGGTGGCCGGCTGCGGGGCGGTCGGGCTCGCCGCGGCGATCGCGCTGCCGGTGGCGGTGCCGGTGTTCACCTTCCCCCGTCCGACCGGACCGCACGGCGTGGGCACCCTCACCTACCACTGGGTCGACGCCGGCCGCCCGGAGATCCTCTCCGCCGACCCGGCCGCCCGCCGCGAGGTGGTGGTCCAGGTCTGGTACCCGGCCGAGGACGCGCCGGGGGCGGCGCGCGCCCCGTACGTGGCCGACGCAGGCTCCGTCGGACCGGCGATGGCCCACGTGCACGGGCTCCCGGCGTTCGTGCTGGGCGGCATGGGGTCGGTGGTGACCAACGCGGTGGACGCGGCACCCGCGGTCGGGCCGGCGCACCCCGTCGTGGTGTTCCTGGAGGGGCTGACCGGGTACCGGCAGATGAACACCTTCCAGGTCGAGGAGCTCGTCTCGCACGGCTACGCGGTCGTCGCGATCGACCAGCCCTACGTCGCCAGCCGGGTCGAGTTCCCCGACGGGCACCGCACCGACATGCTGCCGGTCGACCTGACCCAGGCCCTGCTGCAGCCGAGCATCTCCCCCGTCGCGCCCGCCCCGCGGCTGCACGGCCGGCCGTTCGACCGGGGCAGCGTGCCGCACCTCGCCGCGGACGTGGGGTTCGTGCTGGACCGGCTGGCCGAGGTGGACCGATCCGACCCGCAGGGCGTGCTGACCGGCCGGCTGGACCTGTCGCGCACCGGGGTGTTCGGGGTCTCGATGGGCGGCATCGTCGGGGCCGAGGCCTGCCGGACCGAACCGCGGCTGCGGGCCTGCCTGGTGGTGGACGCTCCGATGCCCCGGGAGGTGGTGCGGCACGGCCTGGACCGCCCGACCCTGTGGGTCAGCCGCGACGTGGCCACCATGCAGCGGGAGGGCTGGGACCCCGCCGACATCGACGAGCACCAGGACTCGATGCGGGCGGTGTTCGACACCCTGCGCGCCGACGGCTACCTCGTGCGGGTGCCCGGCGCGTTCCACGCCGACTTCACCGACCTGCCGCGCTGGGTGCCGCTGCTGTCCCCGGCCGGGTTCGCCGGCCCGATCGGCACCGCCCGCGCGCACCGGATCGTCAACGCCTGGACGGTGGCGTTCTTCGACCGCCACCTCGCCGGCGCCCCCGCGCCCCTGCTCGACGACGCCGCGGCGCACGCGCCCGAGGTGGTCGTCGAGACCCACCGGGGATGACCGCCCCGCTCAGGCCCGGACGCGGGCACCGCTCGGGTCGTGCAGCGGGGTGGGCGCGACCGCGGCGCCGATCCGGTCCCCGTCCACCTGCACCTGCGCCCGGTCCCCCACGGCGGTGCCGGCCGGCAGGTAGGCGTAGGCGATCGAGCGGTCGACGGTGTAGCCGTAACCGCCGGAGGTCACCTGCCCCACCGCGTCCTGCGCGCCGTCCAGGCGCACCGGTTCGCCGCCCAGCGCCACCCGCCGCGGGTCGTCCAGGACCAGGCAGCTGAGCGTGCGGGTCCGGCCCCGCGCCCGCGCGGCGCGCAGCGCCCCGGCCCCGGCGAAGTCGTCGCCGGGGCGGATCGCGAAGCCCAGCCCGGCCTCGTCCGGGGTGGTGTCCGGGCCGATGTCGGAGCCCCACACCCGGTAGCCCTTCTCCAGCCGCAGGCTCTCCAGCGCCCGGTAGCCGCACGGTCGCGCGCCCGTCGCGGCCAGGGTGCGCCACAGCGCGGCGCCGTACTCGGCCGAGCAGTACAGCTCCCAGCCCAGCTCGCCGGCGAAACCCACCCGCAGCGCCCGCACCGGCACGTCGCCGACGGTGGTCTCGCGCATCGTCAGGTACGGGAAGTCGGGGTTGGCCAGCGAGGCCGGGGTGAGCGGGGCGAGCAGCTCGCGCGAGCGCGGGCCCCACAGCGCGAAGCACGCCCAGCCGCCGGTCACCTCGGCGATGCGCACCGACAGCCCGCTCAGCCGGGCGTGCCGGCGCAGCCAGCCCAGGTCGTGCCCGGCCAGTGCGGTGCCGGTGACCAGGAGGTACTCGTCCGGGGCGAGCCGGGTGACGGTCACGTCCAGCTCGATCCCGGCCCGGTCGTTGAGCGCCTGGGTGTAGACCACCGAGCCGGGCGCCCGGTCGACCCGGCCGGCGAACACCGACCGGCAGAACGCCGCGGCGTCCGGGCCGGTGATCTCGATCTTGGCGAACGAGCTCTCGTCGAACAGCCCGGCCGCGGTCCGCACCGCGGCGTGCTCGGGCTGCACGCACGGCGACCAGTGCCGACCGGCCCAGCCGTGCGGGCGCAGCTCCTCCGGCCCGGGATCGGAGTAGTGGTTGACCCGCTCCCAGCCGGCCTTCTCACCGAACACCGCCCCGTGCGCGGCGTGCCAGGCGTGCGCCGGCGACAGCCGCAGCGGCCGGCCGGCGGCGCGCTCGGCCGCGGGGTAGGTGATGTCGTAGTAGCTCTCGTAGTTCTCCACCGTCCGGGCCAGCGTGTAGCCGGGCGAGCGGTAGTGCCGGCCGAACCGGCGCACGTCCATGTGCCACAGGTCCAGGCCCGGGTCGCCGTCGAGGATCCAGGCCGCCAGCACCTGCCCGATGCCGCCGGCCCCGGCGATGCCGTGCGCGCAGAACCCGGCGGCCACGAAGAACCCGGCGACCTCGGTGGCGCCCAGGCAGAACTCGTTGTCCGGGGTGAACGCCTCCGGTCCGTTGATCATCGAGGCGAGCCCGGTGTCGGCCAGCACCGGCACCCGCACCTGGGCGTTGGTGATGATCTCGGAGAACCGGTCCAGGTCCGGGGTGAGCAGCTTGCCGTTGAAGTCGGCGGGTACCGCGTCGTAGCCGGTCGGGCTCGCGGTGAACGGCGCGGACTGCCGCTCGTAGCCGCCCATCACCAGACCGTCGATCTCCTGGCGGTAGTAGACGAGCAGGTCCGGGTCGCGCAGCGAGGGCAGCCCGCCCGCCGGGCGGTCCCCCGGGATCGGCGCGGTCACCACGTACTGGTGCGACATCGGCACCACCGGCACCCGCACGTCGACCATCCGGGCGATCTCGGCGGCGAACATGCCGCCGCAGTCCACCACGATCTCGCACTCCACGTCGCCGCGGTCGGTGCGGACCCCGGTGACCCGCCGGTGGGGCCCGGTGGTCGCGGTGTCGATGCCCAGCACCCGGGTGCGCTGGGCGATGGTGACGCCGCCCGCGCGGGCCAGCGCGGCGAGGGCCTGGCACAGCCGCGCGGGGTCGACGTGGCCGTCGGTCGGGGTGTAGGCCGCGCCCAGCACGCCGTCGGTCGACATCAGCGGGAACAGCTCGGCGGCCTCCCGCGCCGAGATCAGCTCCAGCGGCAGCCCGGAGCGCTGCGCCCACCCGGCCTGCCGGCGGATCTCCTCCAGCCGGGCCGGCGACGACGCCAGCCGCAGCGACCCGGACTCCACCCAGCCCGGGGCGTGCTCGCCGGCCTCCAGCTGCCGGTAGAGCTCGACGGAGTGCACGTTCATCCGGGTCAGCGCGGGGTCGGCGCGCAGCTGCCCGACCAGCCCGGCGGAATGGAAGGTCGAGCCGCTGGTCAGCTCGGCGCGTTCGAGCAGCAGCACGTCGCGCTCGCCCCGCTCGGCGAGGTGCGCGGCCACGCTGGTGCCACCCACCCCACCGCCGATGATCACGATCCGGACTCGGGACGGCAGCTCGGCCACGGCGCCGACCCTACGGTCTAGACCGTTGGGTGCGCGAGACCTACGATCCCCCGATGGAGTTGCCGAGGGCCTCCCCCGACGTCGACCCGGATGACGAGTCCGACCCCGAACTCGACGCGCTCCTCGACGCGATCCCCTGCGCGGCGGCCCGCCCGCGGGTCGTGGAGGACCTCCCCGGCGGGCTCACCAACCGCAACCTGAAGGTCACCAACGCGGACGGCTGCTGCGTGGTCCGCATCCCCGCCGAGGGCCCCGGCCTGCTCGGGATCGACCGGGACGCCGAGTACGCCAACTCGCTGCGCGCCGCGCAGGCCGGGGTGGGCGCCCCCGTCCTGCACTACCGCCGCGGGTCCGGGCTGAGCGTCGCCTTCCTGCCGGGCACCGCGCTCACCGACGACGACCTGCGCGACCCGGCGGTGCTCGCCCGGGTCGCCCGGGCCTGCCGGCAGCTGCACGCCGGTCCCCGGTTCGTCGGCGAGTTCGACATGTTCGCCGTCCAGGCCCGCTACCGGGCCGTCGTCGCCGAGCACGGGTTCCGCCTGCCGCCCCGCTACGACGACTTCGCGCCCCTGGTCGAGCGCGTCCGGACCGCGCTGGGCCCGCGGGTCAGCCTGCCGTGCCACAACGACCTGCTGGCCGGGAACCTGATCGACGACGGCGAGCGGGTGTGGCTCATCGACTACGAGTACTCCGGCAACAACGACCCGTGCTTCGAGCTGGGCAACGTCTGGAGCGAGGCGGCGCTGCCCGCGGACCTGCTCGACGTGCTGGTCACCGCCTACTTCGGGCGGCCGCGCCCGGCGCAGGTCGCCCGGGCGCGGCTGTTCGGGCTGATGAGCCAGTACGGCTGGACGCTGTGGGCGGTCATCCAGGACGCCACCAGCCCGCTGGAGTTCGACTTCTGGTCGTGGGGCATGGCGAAGTACGACCGCGCCGTAGCGGAGTTCGACGGGCCGGACCTCGAGCACCTGCTCGCGGCGGCCGCGCAGGGCGACTGAACACGGGGGAGAGATGTCCGCAGAGCGCGCGCAGCGCACCGACCGCGAGACGAGCAGGCACGACGACGAGGCGCTGCTGCACCGCCTGGGCTACGCCCAGGTGCTGTACCGGGAGATGGGCGGGTTCTCCAACTTCGCCATCTCCTTCACCATCATCTCGATCCTGGCCGGCTGCCTGACCTCCTACTACATCGCGTTCAACAACGGCGGCCCGGTCGCGATCACCTGGGGCTGGCTGCTGGTCGGCGGGTTCTGCGTGCTGGTCGCCATGGCCATGGGCGAGATCGCCTCGGCGATGCCGACCGCCGGGGCGCTCTACTTCTGGGCCTCCAAGCTGGGCGGGCCGGCGTGGGGCTGGTTCACCGGCTGGTTCAACCTGGTCGGCCAGATCGCGGTGACCGCGGCCATCGACTACGGCGCGGCGATCTTCACCACGGCCCTGCTCAACCTGTGGTTCCCCACCCTGATCGGCACCGACTCCACCGCCATCTTCATCACCTACACCGTGATCATGGCCCTGCACCTGGGCCTGAACGTGCTCAACGTCAACCTGCTGGCCAAGCTGAACACCTTCTCGGCCTGGTGGCACATGGTCGGCGTGCTGGTCATCGTCGCGGTGCTGGTCATCGTGCCGGACAACCACGCCTCGGTCTCGTTCGTGTTCGGCGAGACGATCAACAACTCCGGGTTCTCGGACAACGCGTTCTGGTTCGTGTTCGGCATCGGCCTGCTGATGGCCCAGTACACGATCACCGGCTACGACGCCTCGGCGCACATGAGCGAGGAGACCCGCCAGGCCTCCCGGGCCGCCGCGCTGGGCATGGTGATGTCCGTGGTGGTGTCGGTGGTCTTCGGCTTCATCCTGCTGGTCGCGGTGACCTTCGCGGTCACCGACGTGCCGGGCACCCTGGACGCGGCGGGCAACGCCGTGGTCTTCATCTGGACCACCGCGCTCGGCGAGACCTGGGCGGAGTTCCTGCTGCTCATCGCGATCGTCGGGCAGTTCTTCTGCGGCACCGCGTCGGTGACCTCGGCCTCGCGGATGATGTTCGCGTTCTCCCGGGACGGCGCGGTGCCGCTGTCGGGGCTGTGGCGCAAGGTCGCGCACAACCGGGTGCCGGTGAACGCGGTGATCGCCATCGCCGTGCTGTCCTGGGTGCTGATGCTGCCGACCCTGGCCAACGACGTGGTCGGCTACCTGGTCAGCACCTCGATCGCGGTGATCGGGCTCTACATCGCCTTCGCGCTGCCGATCATCCTGCGGATCCGGGCCGGGGACCGGTTCGAGCGCGGGGCGTGGAGCCTGGGCCGGCACTACAAGTGGATCGCCCCGCTGGCGGTGGCCTGGATCGCGGTGGTCTGCGTGCTGTTCCTGATGCCGGTCTCGCCCAACGGCATCCCCGGCGCCGCCGAGTTCGACTGGGCCGTGGTCAACTACGCTCCACTGACCGTGGGCGGGGCGCTGATCCTGTTCGGTGGCTGGTACCTGGTCTCGGCCCGGCACTGGTTCACCGGCCCGGTCCGCGAGGCCGGCAGCGACGACGAGCTCGCCTCGATCGAGCAGCAGTTGGAGGCCGAGAGCCCGTGAGCAGCGGTTCCGCGACCCGGCGCGCCGGGATGATGACCCTCGAACAGCTGCGCACCGCCGAGCAGGCCGGCTCGATCGACACCGTGCTGGTGGCGTTCACCGACATGCAGGGCCGGCTGCAGGGCAAGCGCTACGCGGCGTCGCACTTCCTGGACGCCGTCGTCGGGCACGCCGCCGAGGCGTGCAACTACCTGCTCGCGGTCGACGTGGAGATGAACACCGTGGCCGGCTACGCGATGTCGAGCTGGGAGCGGGGGTACGGCGACTTCGAGCTCGTCCCGGACATGACCACGCTGCGCCGGGTGCCGTGGCACGAGGGCACCGCGCTGGTGCTGTGCGACCTGCGGTGGGCCGACGGGTCACCGGTGCCCGCGTCGCCGCGGCAGGTGCTGCGGGGCCAGCTCGACCGGCTGGCCGAGCGCGGCCTGGCCGCCGACGTCGGCACCGAACTGGAGTTCCAGCTGTTCGCCGACTCCTTCGACGACGCGTGGCGCAAGGGCTACCACGACCTCGCCCCGGCCAACCTGTACAACGTCGACTACTCGCTGCTGGGCACCGCGCGGGTGGAGCCGCTGCTGCGCCGCATCCGCAACGCGATGGCCGGCGCGGGGCTGGTGGTGGAGTCAGCCAAGGGCGAGTGCAACCTCGGCCAGCACGAGATCGCCTTCCGCTACGCCGACGCCCTGACCACCTGCGACAACCACTCGATCTACAAGACCGGGGCCAAGGAGATCGCCGACCAGGCCGGCATGGCGCTGAGCTTCATGGCCAAGTACGACGAGCGCGAGGGCAACTCCTGCCACCTCCACATCTCGCTGCGCGGCACCGAGGGGCACCAGCGGGGCAACGTCTTCGCCGGCGACGGGGCGCGCGGGTTCTCCCCGCTGTTCGAGCACTTCATCGCCGGCCAGCTGGCCTGCCTGCGCGAGCTCACCTACCTGTTCGCGCCCAACATCAACTCCTACAAGCGGTTCGCCGAGGGGTCCTTCGCGCCCACCGCCGTCGCCTGGGGCATGGACAACCGCACCTGCTCGCTGCGGGTGGTCGGGCACGGGGCGGGCCTGCGCGTGGAGAACCGGCTGCCCGGCGGGGACATGAACCCCTACCTCGGGGTGGCCGCGCTGATCGCGGCCGGGCTGCACGGGATCGAGAACTCCCTGGAACTGCCCGCCGAGCTCACCGGCAACGCCTACACCAGCGACGCACCGCGGGTGCCGGCCACCTTGCGGGAGGCCGCCGACCTGTTCGCCGGGTCGGAGGTGGCGCGGGCGGCGTTCGGCGTCGACGTGGTCGAGCACTACAGCAACGCCGCCCGGGTGGAGCTGGCCGCGTTCGACAGCGCGGTGACCGACTGGGAGCGGCGGCGTGGCTTCGAACGGCTCTGACCCGGGCGGCGCCGACCCGCGGTCCCGGCCGCTGATCGGCATCACCGCCTACGGGGAGCGGGCGGCGTACGGGGTGTGGGACCACGACGCCGTCCTGCTCCCCCGCTCCTACCCCGACGCGGTGTTCCGCGCGGGCGGCATCCCGGTGCTGCTGCCGCCCCGCCCGGAGGCGGCGCACGCCGTCGCCCGGCTGGACGCGGTGGTGCTCTCCGGCGGCCCGGACATCGGCCCGCACCACTACGGCGCCGAGCCCGACCCGCGCACCGGGCCGCCGCGCCCGGAGCGCGACGCGACCGAGCTGGCCGTGCTGCGCAGCGCACTGGCGGCGGACATCCCGCTGCTCGGCGTCTGCCGGGGCATCCAGCTGCTCAACGTGGGGCTGGGCGGGACGCTGCGCCAGCACCTGCCCGCCACCCTCGGCCACACCGGGCACAACCCGCGCCCCGGGGTGTTCGGCACGGTCGAGGTCGCGCTGGAGCCGGGCAGCCGGGTGCACCGGGTGCTCGGCGACGGCGTGCGCGTGCAGTGCCACCACCACCAGGGCCTCGACCGGCTGGCCGACGGGCTGGTGGTCACCGGGCTGGCCGGGGACGGCACCATCGAGGCGGTCGAGCTGACCGGGCGGGACTTCGTCCTCGGCGTGCAGTGGCACCCCGAGCAGGGGCACCCCGAGCAGGGGCACCCCGAGCAGGACCCCCCGCATGACGACCCGGACAGCGACGACACCGGCCTGTTCGCCGCGCTGGTGGCGGCGGCCCGGCAGCGGACCAGGGAACGGGAGCACGTGTGAGGCGGTTCGAGGACCGGACGGCGGTCATCACCGGCGGCGGCAGCGGCATCGGGCTGGCCACCGCCCGGCGGCTGGCCCGGGAAGGCGCCCGGGTGGTGGTCGCCGACATCGACCCGGACACCGGCGAGGCCGCCGCCGACGAGGTCGACGGGCTGTTCGTGCGCACCGACGTCACCGACGAGGCGCAGGTCGACGCCCTGTTCGAGGCGGCCGCCCAGCGGTACGGGTCGGTCGACGTGGCGTTCAACAACGCCGGCATCTCCCCACCCGACGACGACTCCATCCTGACCACCGGCCTGGACGCCTGGCGCCGCGTCCAGGAGGTCAACCTGACCTCGGTCTACCTGTGCTGCCGCGCGGCGCTGCCGCACATGCGCCGGGCCGGGAAGGGCGCCATCGTCAACACCGCGTCGTTCGTCGCGGTGATGGGCTCGGCGACCTCGCAGATCTCCTACACCGCCTCCAAGGGCGGCGTGCTGGCGCTGTCGCGGGAACTGGGCGTGCAGTTCGCCCGGGAGGGCATCCGGGTCAACGCGCTGTGCCCCGGCCCGGTGGACACCCCGCTGCTGCAGGAGCTGTTCGCCGCCGACCCGGAGCGCGCCCAGCGCCGGCTGGTGCACATCCCGCTGGGCCGCTTCGCCCGCCCGGAGGAGATCGCCGCCACCGTCGCGTTCCTGGCCAGCGACGACGCCGGCTTCATCACCGCCTCGACCTTCCTGGTCGACGGCGGCATCTCCGGCGCCTACGTCACCCCCGTCTGATCCCCGCGGCCCCACCCCATCCGAGTTCGGCGGCCCCGGCGGAGGGTGTCGCGCAGGCGGGCAGCGCGGCCAGCAGCACCGCGGCGAACCGCCCCGTCAGGTGGCCAGGCGGTGCAGCATCTCCGGCAGCGGCCGGGCGTGGACCACGGCGAGGCGCTGGGTGGCCCGGGTGAGCGCGACGTAGAGGTCGTTGGCCCCGCGCGGGCTCTCGGCCAGCACCTCGGCCGGCTCGACCAGCACCACCGCGTCGAACTCCAGGCCCTTGGCCGCGCTGATCGGCAGCACCACCACCGGCGAGGTCAGGTCGACGTCCGGGTCGGCCGGGCCGTCGGGGGTGTCCGGGCCCGGCTCGACCGCGCCGACCAGCCGCGCCCGCAGCGCCTCGGCGCGGGCCGCGGGCACCAGCACCGCGGTGCGGCCGTCGCCGACCGCGCCGGCCTCCTCGGCCAGGACCTTGGCCACCGCGTCGTCCAGCCGGCCGGGCTCGACGGCCACCGCCCGGGGCGGCACCCCGGTGCTGCGCACCGACCGGGGCGCGGCCAGCCCGGGCTCGATCGCGGCCAGCACGTCGTCGGCCACGTCGGCGATCTCGGCCGGTGTCCGGTAGTTGACGGTCAGCTGCTCCAGCCGCCACCGGTTGGCCACGAACGGGCCGAGCACCTGCCCCCACGACGAGGCCCCGGACAGGTCCCCGGTCTGGGCGATGTCCCCGACCAGGGTCATCGACCGGGTCGGGCAGCGGCGCATGACCAGCCGCCAGGCCATCGGCGAGAGCTCCTGGGCCTCGTCCACGATGACGTGGCCGTAGGTCCACTCCCGGTCGGCCGCGGCCCGGTCGGCGGTGGAGTCGTAGCGGCGCACCCGCTGGCGCTCGGCGAGCCGGTCGGCGTCGACGATGTCGGTGGCCCGCAGCAGCTCCGGGTCCAGGTCCTCCTCCAGGTCCAGCACGTCGAGCACGCCCTGGGCGTAGGCGACCTCCTCGCGCAGCGCCTCGGCCTCCCGGGCGGCCGCCTCGGACCCGTCGTCGCCGAGCAGCTCGGCGGCCTCGTCGAGCAGCGGCACGTCGGCCGGGCTCCACCGGGCTCCCTCCGCGACGTCGCCGGGATCAGCGGGGTCGGGCGCCGCCCGGTGGAGCAGGTCCCGATCGGGCGCCGGCAGCCGGCGCGCCACCTGGGCCAGCTTGCGCCGGTCGGCGAACAGCTCGGTGAGCAGCTGCTGGGCCGACAGCGTGGGCCACAGCGCGTCCAGCTCGCGGGTCAGCTCGGCGGACCCGGCCAGCTCCTCGCGGATGTCCTCCAGGTCGCCGCCGTCGAGCAGCCCGCGCCCGCCCAGGCCGCGGGCCACCTGCTGGGCCAGCAGCCGCACCGCCTCCTTCTGGAAGATCCGCTTGGCCTCGTTGTGCGGCTTGCGGGAGCGCCGGGCCCGGCTGCGCGCCTGGTTGGCCAGGTCGTTGTCGAGCCGCACCCGCTGCTGCTCGACCACCAGCTCGACCGGCCGGCGCGGCACCCGCTGCCGGTCGCGCACCGCCGCCGCGATCACCCCGGCCATCTCCGCGCGCCCCTTGACCTCGCTCACCGCGGCGGGCTCGGGGCGGCGGGCGTCCAGGCCGGGCAGCAGCTGCCCCACCGTGCCCAGCACCACCGCGGTCTCCCCCAGCGACGGCAGCACCTGGCCGATGTAGCTGAGGAACGTCGGGTTCGGTCCGACCACCAGCACGCCGCGCCGGGCCAGCCGGTCGCGGTGGGTGTAGAGCAGGTAGGCCGCGCGGTGCAGGGCGACCGCGGTCTTGCCGGTGCCCGGTCCGCCCTGGACCACCAGCACCCCGGACGGCTTGGCCCGGATCACCGCGTCCTGCTCGGCCTGGATGGTGGCCACGATGTCGCCCATCCGCCCGGTCCGCCGCGCCCCGACCGCGGCCAGCAGGGCCGCCTCGCTGGTCAGCCCGGACCCGGAGCCACCGGCGGCGGCGGCGTCGAGGTCGAGCACCTCGTCGTCGACCGCCAGCACCTCGCGGCGCCGGGAGCGCAGGTGCCGCCGCCGGCGCATGCCCTCCGGGGAGGCCGCGGTGGCGGTGTAGAACGGCCGCGCCGCCGGCGCCCGCCAGTCCATCAGCAGCGGCTCGTACTCGTTGTCCTCGTCGAGCAGCCCCAGCCGGCCGACGTAGCGGCGCTCGCCGTCCTCGGCGTCGAGCCGGCCGAAGGCGAGCCCGTGCTCGGCGGCGCGCAGCGCGGCCAGCCGGTCGGTGTACATCGCCGCGGCCACGTCCCGCTCGGTGAGCGCCTGCGGGGTGCCGACGGTCTCGGAGTGCAGCACGTCGTGCAGCCGCTGCGCGGTCTCCCGGCGCCGCGCGTCCAGGCGCTGGTAGAGCATGCCGACGTAGCGCCGCTCGTGGTCGATCCCGTCGTCGTCGGGACCGGTGGAGCGGACGCCGTCGGGACTGTGCGCACAGGAGGTGCTGTTCGACACCGGTGGATCACCTTCGCATGCGGGTCGGCGGAAACGCAGACCTACGAACCTACCAGCGCGGTGGTTTCCGGCCGGGGCGCCGCGGGTATCTGGCCGAGTGCAGAATCGCTGGCGGGCCGGTCGTGGCTGAGGCGGCTGGGGACTCCGAGTACGGCCACCTGGCCCCGCTGTTCGTCGAGCTGGCCGCGCTGCCGCCCGACCACCCCGAACGCGCCGCCCTGCGGGCCAAGCTGATCACCGGGTACCTCCCGGTCGTCCAGCACATCGCGCGCCGCTTCGGCGGCCGCGGCGAGCCGGTCGACGACCTGGAGCAGGCCGGCACGGTCGGCCTGCTCAACGCGGTCGACCGCTTCGAGCCCGGGCGCGGGGTGGACTTCCTGTCCTACGCGGTGCCCACCGTCACCGGGGAGATCCGCCGGCACTTCCGCGACCGCACCTGGGCGATGCGGGTGCCGCGCCGGCTCAAGGACCTGCAGTCGACCATCAACGGCGCGGTCGGGCCGCTGTCCCAGGAGCTCGGCCGGGCCCCGCGGCCCAGCGAGATCGCCGCCCGGGCCGGGTTGCCGGTGGAGGAGGTCCTGCAGGGCCTGGACGCCCAGCAGGCCTACCGCAGCAGCTCGCTGGACGAGCTGGTCGCCGGGGCCGACACCGCGCTGGCCGACACGCTCGGCCAGACCGACACCGAGCTCGACCACGTGGAGTACCGGGAGGCGCTGGGCCCGCTGCTCGACGAGCTGCCCCCGCGCGAGCGGACCATCCTGCTGCTGCGCTTCTTCGGCAACCTCACCCAGACCCAGATCGCCGACCGGGTCGGGATCTCCCAGATGCACGTCTCCCGGCTGCTGTCGCAGACCCTGGAGCGGCTGCGGCGGCGGATGACCGACGACGGTGCCTGACCGGACCGGACGCTCCCGGGCAGGCGATTAGCCGCCCGGGCGCCGGGTAAGCATCCGGCATGACCACCAACGTTCTGCAGAGCATCGACGTCTCCGTGCCGGTCAGCACGGCCTACGACCAGTGGACCCAGTTCGAGTCGTTCCCCAAGTTCATGGACGGGGTGGAGCGCATCGACCAGCTCAGCGACACCAGGACGCACTGGGTGACGAAGATCGCCGGGGTCGAGCGGCAGTTCGACGCCGAGATCACCGAGCAGAAGCCCGACGAGCGGGTGGCGTGGAAGACCACCAACGGCATCCACCAGGCCGGTGTCGTCACCTTCCACCGCATCGACGACACCACCACCCGGGTCACGCTGCAGCTCGACCACGACCCGCAGGGCTTCGTGGAGAAGGCCGGCGACGCGCTCGGCATCATCCAGCGCCGCACCAAGGGCGACCTGGAGAACTTCAAGAAGTTCATCGAGGCCCGCGGCAGCCAGGAGGCCGGCTGGCGCGGCGAGGTCGACCCGGCCCCGCAGTCCGGCCAGACCCGGAGCTGACCGCCCGGTCACCCCGGCGACCGATCAGGACCGAGCCGCCACCCGCTGGTCGGGTGGCGGCTCGTCGGCGTCCGCGGCGGCCGACCGCTCGCGCTCCTGCCGCTCGTCGTCCTGGACCTGGTGGCGCAGCAGCGGGATCGGCAGCACGAACCACAGCCCGGCCAGCACCAGCCCGACCACCACGGTGGTGCTGACCGCGAAGCCGCGACCGACGGCCACGTCGAGCACCAGCAGGGTGCCGCCCGCCAGGGTCAGCAGCAGGGCGGCCAACCCGGCCGCGAACAGCTGGTGCCCGACCTGCACGATCTCCGGCTTGAGTCCGCGCCGGAAGGTGACCCGGTGCACCGCGGCCGGCGCGATCAGCAGCCCGGCGGTGAGGATGGCCATCAGCAGGGTGACCACGTAGATCCAGCGCTGGAACTCGTCGATCCGGCCGAACCGCTCGGTGAAGGTCATCGTCAGCAGGAACGCGACCAGGATCTGCACCCCGGCCTGGACGACGCGCAGCTCCTGGAGCAGCTCGCTCATGTTGCGGTCGGCGCGCTCCTCGGGGGTCTCCCGGCGTCCTTCGCCCGACCGCCCGATCTCCCCGCTGGAGTCACCTGCACTGCCCGTCGACCGGTTCACCGGAGCAGCGTACCGGTCGGGTGAGGGCGAGTTCACGTCGTGGCCGACCGGGCGTCGCCGGCCGTTTCCCGGGCGTTCATGATCGGGCGGTTCGGCTAACCGGGATGACCGATCGGCGGCCGGGTACCCGTCGGCCATGAGCGAGCTGCGCAAGGGCGACCACGTCAGCTGGAAGACCCACGGCACCACGACCGAGGGCGTGGTGCAGGAGGAGATCACCGAGGACACCGAGGCGGCCGGGCGGACCGTGCGGGCCTCCGCGGACGACCCGCAGTACCGCGTGCGCAGCGACAAGAGCGGGCGCGACGCGGTGCACAAGCCCGGCGCGCTGGACCAGGACTGACCGCCCACACCACGGCGAAGGCCCGGACCGCGAGGGCCGGGCCCTTCGCCGTACGCGCGAGATCGGCCCCGACGCCCAGG
>DASQMQ010000052.1:0-12722 GCA_035645455.1 Pseudonocardia sp. | reverse complement strand
GGACGTCGGTGGTCATGACGTCGGCGACGGTGGAGGTGCGCATGGCCGGATGGTCGACCGGACCGCCCCCGGTGGGCAGGGCCGACGGGCTGGTCCTCGAGGGGCCCTCCGCCCCCGGCGCTGCCGTCGGTCGCCCCCCGTCGGTCGCCCGCGTCGGCGGGCCGGCGATCAGTCGTCGGGAAGGGTGCGGTCATCAGGTCGGCGAGGACGCGCCGGGTGCAGCTCACGCGTTGTCGTACCGGCCGAACACCTCGACCGTGCGGCCCACGATCCGGCGCTCGGGGCCGGGTCGTCGTCGAACGCCGGACGAGGACCTTCGTCCCTGCTCTCGGCGCGTTATGCCGCCTAGCCTCGGTCCATGGCAGTGTCGCACTCGCCCTCACAGCGCCCGGACCGGTCCGGCAGGAGGCGCCGCGGTGCCGGCTGAGGACCACGGGCGCCCCGACGCCTGGACGGTCGTGTTCGACGGCTGGGACCCCGCCGACGAGGGTCGCCGGGAGGCCCTGTGCACGCTGGGCAACGGGCGCTTCGCCACCCGCGGCGCGGCACCGGAGTCGGCGGCCGACGGCGTGCACTACCCGGGCACCTACGCCGCCGGCTGCTTCAACCGGTTGCGCGACGAGGTCGGCGGGGTCGTGGTCGAGAACGAGAGCATGGTCAACCTGCCCAACTGGCTCGACCTGCGCTTCGCCGTGGACGACGGCCCGTGGGTGGACCTGGACGCGGTGCAGGTGCTGGAGCACCGGCTCGTGCTGGACCTGCGGCGTGGCCTGCTCCACCGGGTGCTGCGTTTCGTCGACGTGGCCGGACGGCGCACCGCGGTGCGCCAGCGCCGGTTCGTGCACATGGGCCAGCGGTTCCTGGCCGGGCTGCACACCGTGGTCACCGCCGAGGACTGGACGGGCCGGCTGCGGATAGCCTCCGGCGTGGACGGCGGCGTCACCAACGCCGGGGTGTCGCGCTACCGCGACATGTCCGCAGTCCACCTGGCGGTCACCGCGGCCCGGCCGGCCGGTCCGGAGACGGTGCTGCTGGCGGCGCGCACGGTGCAGTCCGGGATCGCGGTGGCTACCGCCGCTCGCACCCGGGTGGGCGCCGTCGGCTGCGCTGACGCGCCGGCCGGCCGGACCCGGACCGGCGAGTCACGGGTCGCCCTGGAGTTCGACGTGCCCGTGTCGGCCGGCGAGCCGGTCACCATCGACAAGGTCGTCGCGATGGCCACCTCGCGCGACGTGGCGGTGTCCGAGCCAGCGGCCACCGCGACCGAGCTGGTCGCGGCGGCCCCGGACTTCGACGAGCTGCTGGCCGGCCACGAGCTGGCCTGGGAGCAGCTGTGGCGGCGGTTCCGGATGGAGCTGACCGACGGGCAGGGTCCGACCACCGCGGAGGTGCTGCGCAACCTGCGGCTGGGGCTGTTCCACGTGCTGCAGACGACCTCCCCGCACAACCTCGACCTGGACGCCGGTATCCCCGCCCGGGGCCTGCACGGCGAGGCCTACCGCGGTCACGTCTTCTGGGACGAGCTGTTCGTGCTGCCCGTGCTGTCGCTGCGGCTGCCGGGGCTGGCGCGGGCGCTGCTGCGCTACCGCACCCGCCGGCTGGATGCCGCGCGGCGGGCCGCCCG
The DNA here is from genome assembly GCA_035645455.1 of Pseudonocardia sp. Classification (GTDB taxonomy): domain Bacteria; phylum Actinomycetota; class Actinomycetes; order Mycobacteriales; family Pseudonocardiaceae; genus Pseudonocardia. The sequence continues at coordinate 11,098 of DASQMQ010000052.1, read as the reverse complement.
GGCGGCCGGGCACCGCGGGGCGATGTACCCGTGGCAGTCCGGCAGCGATGGCCGCGAGGAGTCCCAGCGCGTGCACCTCAACCCGCGCTCGGGGCGATGGTTGCCCGACACCAGCCACCTGCAGCGCCACGTCGGCCTGGCGGTGGCCCACAACATCTGGCAGTACCACCAGTCCACCGCGGACCTGGAATTCCTCGCCGACCACGGGGCCGAGACCCTGCTGGAGATCGCCCGGTTCTTCGCCGACCTGGCCACCTACGACACGACCCGCGACCGGTTCCGCATCCGCGGCGTCATGGGTCCCGACGAGTACAGCACCCGCTACCCCGGCGCCGAGCGGCCCGGCGTCGACGACAACGCCTACACCAACGTGATGACCGTGTGGCTGCTGCGGCGGGCCGGGGAGGTGCTCGACGTGCTCCCGCCGACCCGGCGCGCGGAACTCGTCGAGAGCCTCGGACTGACCCCGGCCGAGCTGCTGCGCTGGCGCGACATCACGGTCCGGATGTACGTGCCGATCGCCGCCGACGGTGTCATCAGCCAGTTCGAGGGCTACCGGGAGCTGCCCGAGCTGGACTGGGCCGGCTACCGGGAGCGCTACGGCGACATCCACCGGCTGGACCGGATCCTGGAGGCCGAGGGCCGGTCGGTGGACGAGTTCCAGGTGTCCAAGCAGGCCGACGTGCTCATGCTGTTCTTCCTGCTGTCCGCCGACGAGCTGCGCGAGGTGCTCGGCGGGCTCGGCTACGCCCTCCCCCCGGAGGCGGTCCCGCGCACGATCGAGTACTACACCGCGCGCACCGCACACGGGTCCACGCTCAGCGCACTGGTGCACGCCTGGGTGCTCGCCCGGGCCCACCGCGCGCAGGCGCTCGAGTACTTCGAGCGGGCGCTGTCCAGCGACATCGCGGACATCCAGTCGGGCACCACGGCCGAGGGCGTGCACGTCGGCGCGATGGCCGGGTGCGTGGACCTGCTGCAGCGCTGCTTCGCGGGCCTGGAGACCCGTCGCGACGCGCTGTGGTTCAACCCGTACTGGCCGCGCCGCTACGGGCGCCTCGAGTTCGCCGTGCAGTACCGGGGCCAGGAGCTGACGGTTCAGGTGTCGGGCCGGGACGTGCAGGTCGCGATGCACCCCGGGCCCGGCGGGCCGGTGCGGGTGGGCTGCGGCGACGAGGTGCGCACCCTCGGACCGGGGGAGACGACGCGGTTCACCGCGGTGGGGACGGGCGCCGAGCCCGCCCCCGGCGAGACGCCCACCGGGACGGACCGCCGGGGTCGGTCCCGGGGGAGCGGTGCCGCCACCCGGTGAGACCGGGTCGATCAGCGCGCCCGTCGTCGCCCGTCGGCGCTGCTGGGCGGGTTGGGCCCGCCGTTCCTGGTCGTGCTGCGCCGGTCCGGCGGTCGCCGGTCGACCGCCCTCACCTCGAGGATCTGCTTCGCCCGGCGGATCGACCAGGCCGGAGGCCCGTGCTGTCCGGGCCCTCGGCGTGGCGGGCCGCCGCCGGCTCGCGCGGCCAGGCCGCGAGGTTCACCGGCTCGCGTGGTCGCGATGAGCGGCGGCAACCCCGGCACCGGCCGTCGCCAGGCCAACGACGATGAGCACCGCCGGAACGACGACCGACCAGCTGACTGCGAGCAGACCCAGTTCCTGCAGCAGCAGGGCGCTGCCGACGAGCACGAAGGCCAGCCCTCCGGCGAGGGTCAGGGCCGGGTGGCCGTGGTGGCCGGTGCGGTCAGGAGCGGACATGGTGGACCTCCAGGTCACCGGCGCCGATGTCGACGGCGACCCGGACCGGTGCGCCACCGGTCTCCCGGTCCGCCCAGCGCAGGTCGAAGCCTTCGCGCACGGCCTCGTCGTCCACCGACACCGACCCGGCCACCACGGTGGCCTCGACCGCCACCGCGGCCGACTCGGGCAGCCGGACGACCACCTGCCCCGCTCCGACGTGCACGTCGAGCTCACCGGTGGCGGGCAGCGGCGCGCGGGTGAGGTCGACCAGCACGGAGCCCGCGGCGAGGGTGGTTCCGCTGGGCCAGTCCTCGGCCGCCGGGGCGATCGTGCGGTCGCCGACCGGGCCGGCGAACCGGTCGGCACCGATGCCGACCGCGCCGGCCACGACGAGCAGGACGGACCCCATGACGACCAGGTCGACCCGACCGCGTCCGGCGGCGAGGGAGAGCAGCAGCGCCGCACCGACCACGATCAGCGCTGCCGCCGGCGCCAGTCGCCACGGCACGGAGATGCCCTGCGCGTCCAGCATCGACCCCACGCCCACGGCGACGATCAGCAGCCCGAGGACCACCCGGTCCCAACGCAGCCGAGGTGCTCGGGGGTCGGGCCGGGCTCCCGCTGGGCCGGAGCTCGACGTCGGCGCGGTCATGACCGTGGCTTCCGCGCCGAGACCAGCACGACGACACCCGTGGCGACGACGACGAGCGGCCAGAACGCCTGCGCACCGAACCACGGCAGCCACTGCCGGGCGAGCAGGAGCACGCCCAACCCGACCAACGCAGCTCCCACGACGATCGCCACCGAGTGCCGCTCCGCCGGAGTGGTGGTGCGCTCGGGTTCGGTGTCGTCCGCCTCGGGGATCACCACCCAGGCGACCACGTAGGCGAGCACGCCCAGTCCTCCGGACAGCGCGAGCGCCGCGGCGGCGACGCGCAGCAGGACGGGATCGATGTCGAGGTAGTGGGCGATGCCACCGCACACGCCGCCCACCACCCGGTCGCGTCGGCTGCGCTGCAATCTGCGCAGGTTGTGCTCCGCGCCGGTGAGCGGGGACGGGGTTGCCGGATCAGTCATGGTTCCCACCTCCGTCGTTTCCTGACCGCACTGTCGCGCAGCACCGGCTCGGCGTCCCGGGCCGAAGGACCCGTGAAAGCCGGCCCGAGGGCGGTCACTGGCCGGCCTCCCGGGAACCGGCCGGCGATGTCCGGGGATCCGAGGACCCGAGGCCATACGCCTCGGGCCCTACGCCTCCTGCCGGGCCCGGTCGGGGTCGTCATCGTGGTCGCAGGAACGGTTCTCGGTGCGGGTGATCCTCTCCGGTGACGTCGGAGCCGGTCCGTCGTGAGCGCTGTGTGCAGCGCAGGCCGTCGAGGGCGGGACGGTCAGGGCCCAATGACCCACCCATCCGGGTCGCCGGCCACTGACCGCCGGCCCGCCACCGGGCCCACCGTGGAATCCCTGGAACCCGGAGGAGGAGGCCATCATGCCGGTACCCGGTAATCGGCCGGTCGTGGTCGGGGTCGACGGATCCGCCAGCTCGCTGCACGCCGCCCGGTGGGCTGCGCTGGAGGCGGAGCGCCGCGCTGCGGTGCTGCGGCTCGCTATCGCCGTCGCCTGGGCGTCGGACCACCTCGTGGGCCATCACGCGCGCCGTGAGCGCTAGCTCACCGAGGCCGCTGCCGCGGCCGGGCGGACGGTGCCCGGCCTCCGTGGACGTCGTCCCACCCCCGGACGCGGTGCTGACCTGCCCCACGACGACCAGGGACCGCGAGGAGTAGACCGATGCTGGCGAGAGACGTGATGAGCAGCCCGGTGATCACGCTGCGGCCCGGCGTGCCCGTGCACGCTGCGGCGGCGCTGCTGGTGTCGCACGGCTTCACCGGGGCCCCGGTGGTGGACGACGAGCACCGGGTGATCGGCATCGCCACCGAGGCGGATCTGGTCCGCGGCCGGATCGTGCCGCACGGGTGGATCGTCGACGGGCAGCCCGCGCTCACGGTCGCGGAGGTCATGACGCTTTCCCCGGCGGTCATGCCGCCGGACTCGGACCTGGCCGACGTGGTCGCGCTGATGCTGGACACCGGCATCCGCTCGGTGCCGATCGTCGACGACGGGAAGCTGGTCGGCGTGGTCAGCCGGCGTGACGCCCTGCGGGTCGCCGCGAACGGCGAAGCGACCTCCGACGACGTGCGACGGAGACGCCATCCGACGGGGGACGACCAGTGACGACGGGACGTGGCCTCCGCAGGCCGATGGCCCCGGGCGTCCCTGACGCCGGAACGGGAGGAGGAGTTGTCGTGGCGAGGACGCTGTCACCGCTGAACCCGACCGTGCCCGAACCCAGCCCCGGCCGGAGGCTGCGCTGGCCCCGCAGGATCGCTGTGGCGGCAGCGGGCGGCGTCGTCGGCGGCGTGACCGGGCGCATGATGCCGCTGGGGCCCACTGCAACCGGGCAGGCGTTGCTGGTGATGGCCTCAGCGTTGCTGCTCGGGTTCGCCGGCGCCCGGATCCTGCGGTCGGGGTGGCGGGCCGTCGTCCTCGTCGGCGTCGGCTACGTCGGCGGCGTCGAGCTGGCCAGGTGGGCCGTGGACCTGCCCACCGTCGACGCCATCCGCCTCGACTCGGTGTACGGGGCGCTGGCGTTCGTGGCCGGCCGCGGCGTGCACGGGCTGCTCCTCGCGGTGCCGCTCGTCCTGGGGGCCCGGCTCGCCGGCGCTGCGCGGCTCCGCCACCGGGTCCGTGCGAGGACGGCGACCGGGCTCGCGGCCCTGCTGAGCATCGCGCTGGTCGCCGCGGTGGCCTGGCCCGCGTCCACACCACCGGTGCGGGGTCCGGACGGCGGGATCGTGCCGGGCAGCCTCGCGGCCCTGGAGACGGTGACGCTGGGCGGCGACGAGCACGCCGTGATGATCAGGGGCGCGGACCCGTCGCGGCCGGTGCTGCTCTACCTGTCGGGCGGGCCCGGCCAGTCCGACCTCGCGCTCTCCCGGGTGCTCTCGGAGCCCTGGTTGGACCAGGTCGTGTTCGCCACCTTCGACCAGCGCGGCAACGGCAAGTCCTACGGTGCGCTGCTGCCGACCGACGCCGCGACCCTCGACCGCGCAGTCGACGACGTGATCGAGCTGACCGAGCACCTGCGCGCCCGGTTCGGCCAGCAACGGATCCTGCTGATGGGCGAGTCCTGGGGGACGATCCTGGGCGTCCTGGCCGTGCAGGAGCGACCGGACCTCTTCCGGGCCTACCTCGGCAGCGGGCAGATGGTCGACGTCCGGGAGACCGACCGGGCCATCTACCACGACCTGGTGGCGTACGCGGCCCGAACCCGGGACGACGCCCTCACCGCGACCCTGCGCGCCATGGGGGAGCCGCCCTATGCCGACGTCCCGTGGTCGAACGCCGCGGTGATGGGCGCCTACGGCCACCTCTACGGCCCCTTCACGCCGTCCCCGGGCTACCTCGCGCGCGGGGAGGCGTCCGGGCTGGACCCGTTCGGCCTGCTCGGCAGCGAGTACACGGTGCTGGAGAAGGCGAACGTGCTGCGCGGCCTGGTCGACACCTTCGCCGTGATGTACCCACAGCTCCAGGGCCTCGATCTGCGACGCGACGTTCCCCGCCTCGACGTCCCGGTGTACCTGCTGGACGGGGCGGCGGAACTGCGCGGCAGGCGGGAGCCGGCGCTGGAGTGGTTCGCCCGGCTGGATGCGCCGCACAAGCGGATCGTCACCTTCGCCGGAGCCGCCCACGCGGTTGCCTACGAGCAGGCCGACGAGGTCGACCGGCTGCTCGCCGAGGAGATCCTCCCGCAGACCCAACCCTGATCGTCGCCTGGCGACCGATCGGACCGGCCCGCAGGGTCGAACGGCCCGCCTGACGGGCGTCGGCGGCCACTGACCGCCAATCGGGGTGCTGGGCGAGGAGGCCCACCGGGCGCAGCTATTGGTGCTCGGCAGCCGTGGCCTCGGCGGCCTGTCCGGGTTGCTGCTGGGTTCGGTCGCCGTCGGTCTCGCGGCCCGGGCGGCTTGTCCGGTCGTGGTCGTGCGCGGTGAGGAGCGCGGGGGCGCCGGACCCGGACCGGTCGTCGTCGGCGTTGATCGCTCGTCGAACAGCGAGGGCGCGATCGCGTTCGCCTACGAGGCCGCCGCGGCCCGCGGCGTCCCGCAGCCACTGCCCGGTCGCCGTCGTCCGTCCGGACAGCATCGCCGTTCCCGACGTCGTGCCCACCCCGAGCGGGCCCCCACCGCGGGAAGGGTGAGCTGGTAGGTGCGCGTGGATCGTGGCCCGGCCGGGTCCGGTGGACGGATCCGCACCCGGACCGCTGGCGCCGGCCGAGCTGCCGGATCCCGAGCCCGGCCCCGGCGAGGTCGGGGTCCGGGTCGCCGCGTGCGGGGTGTGCCGCACCGATCTGCATCTGGCCGAGGGGGATCCGACCCCACGTCGACCGTCCACCGTGCCCGGTCACGAGGTCGTGGGCGTGGTCGGGGCGATCGGGCCGGGAGCGTCCCGGTTCGCGGTGGGCGAGCGGATCCGCATCGCCTGGTTGCGCGGCACCTGCGGTGCGTGCCGGTGGTGCCGCACCGGTCGGGAGAACCTGTGCCCGGCCGCCCGGTTCACCGGCTGGGACGCCGATGGCGGCTACGCCGAGCGGACCGTGGTGCCGGAGGCCTTCGCCTACCGCCTCCCGGACGCCCTCGACGACGTGACCTCGGCACCCCTGGTTCCAGGGGTCCGGAGCGGGAGTTCTGCGAGGGCCCGCCGCTGCACCGACTGGACGGGGCCGTTGCGGATCGACGGCCGTGCTGATCGCCACGGGCGGCCGTCAGGCCGACCGTCACCCGTGGACGGGACCAAGGTCGGTGTCGCGACGCGGGCGAAGGCCCGTGTCGCGGCCGCTGCGCCGCTGCCAGGCTCGACGGTACCCAGCGGCACCGGGCGTTCGCCCTCCGCCGTCGGATCCAGGAGGTGGGGCCGTGACCACCAGCCGCACGCCGTACCCGGTCCGCGTCGACGCGACGGTCGAACCGTCGGCCTCCCGCGGACTGTGGCTGATCAAATGGTTGCTGCTGATCCCGCACTTCGTCGTGCTCGCCTTCCTGTGGCTCGCGTTCATCGTGGTCAGCGTGATCGCGCTGTTCGCGATCCTGTTCACCGGGCGCTACCCGCGCGGGCTGTTCGACTTCACCGTCGGCGTGCTCCGCTGGTCCTGGCGCGTGCACTACTACGGCTACGGGGCTCTGGGCACCGACCGCTACCCGCCGTTCACCCTCGCCGATGTGCCCGACTACCCGGCGCACCTCGACGTGCCCTACCCCGAGCGGCTGTCCCGGGGCCTGGTGCTGGTCAAGTGGTGGCTGCTGGCCCTCCCGCACTACCTGATCGTGGCGCTCTTCGTCGGCGGCGGGATCTGGCTCGGCACGACGGGCGTCGACCGCGACGGCGTGTGGGACACGAGCTGGGGCGCGGGCGGCCTCGTCGGGTTGCTGGTCTTCGTCGCCGGCGTCGTCCTGCTGTTCACCGGCGCCTACCCCCGCCCGCTCTACGACTTCATCCTCGGCATGGACCGCTGGGTGCTGCGCGTCGCGGCCTACGCCGCGCTGATGACCGACGAGTACCCGCCGTTCCGCCTCGACATGGGGGGCCCCGACCCGGGATCGCCGCCGGTCGGCCCGACGCAGCCCGCGCCGTCCGGGGACACCGTCGCCGCGGCCACGCGCGCACCCGCCTCGTCCGTCGCGCCGTGGACCACCGGCCGCGTCGTCGCGCTCGTCGCGGGCGTCGTCCTGCTCTTCGGGGCGGCCGGCACGCTGGTCGGCGGCGGCACCCTGCTGTGGGCGGACCGGACGCAGCGCGCCGGCGACTTCCTCATGACGGCGGACGCGCGGATCAGCACCGGCCAGCACGCCGTGATCAGCGAGCCGTTCCACCTGGAGGGAGCGGGGCTGGACTGGGCGGTCGACGAGGTCGTCGGCGACGCGCGGTTCGAGGTCGCGCCCACCGACCAGGGCGAGCAGCTGTTCATCGGGGTGGCCCGCAGCGCGGACGTCGACGCCTACCTCGCCGACGTGGGGCACGCGGAGCTGCGTGAGCTCTACGGCCGCTTCGGCAGCCGCGAGCCCGCCCTGTCCACCACGAGCGAGCAGCCCGGTGGGGCGCCTGCCCAGCCGCCGACGGAGGCCGGCATCTGGGTGGCTTCCACCAGCGGTTCGGGGATCCAGGAGCTGACGTGGCGGCCCTCCGACGGCGACTGGACGGTCGTCGTCATGCGCGCCGACGGCTCGCCCGGCGTGTCCGCGCTGGTGCGGGCCGGCGCCACCGTGCCCGGCCTCGGCTGGCTGATCGCCGGTCTCTTCACGGCGGGCGCCGTCCTGCTGGCCCTCGGCGGCCTCTGCATCGGCCTTGCGGTTCCGCCACAGGTCCCGCCGCCGGCCGGCGTCCTCGCCCGGGACCGCTCGACGGTGTCGCGGGACAAGGTGTCGTCCCGATGAGGTGGAGGACGGACGCGGGCGTCAGCAGCGCACGGCAGCCCGGGCCCTCCTAGCCGAGCAAGTCCTGACAGGAGCCCTGCCGTAGACGTGGCAGGAGGGTGTTGAAGATCAGTTTGTGACGACCGATCTCAACACCCTCCTGACCGCACTCAACGTCAAGATCGACGACCATCTCCGTCGCCGAACTGCTCACCCTCGCCGTGGCGCAGGTCCTGCTCGGGGTCCGTTCCCAGGCCCGCCGGCTACGGTTCGTGCCCCGAGTCCTGCCGAGCGCGTTCCCCTACCTGCCCGGCCAGTCCGGCTACGACAAGCGCCTGCGCGGCGCCGGGATGCTAATCAAGCGGCTCATCGGGCTGCTGGCCACCGACACCGACCTGTGGGCCGACCCGGTCCGGGTCGTGGACTCCACCCCGGTCGAGTGCGCCCGCTCCCGCCCGACCGCCCAACGGTCGAACCTGGCCGGCTGGGCCGGCTACTCCTACTGCCCCTCGCACTCACGCTACTTCTGGGGCCTGCGCCTGCACCTGATCTGCACCCCAGCCGGATTACCGATCACCTGGGCGCTGGCCGACCCGAAGCTCGACGAACGCCAGGTGCTGATGGCGATCCTCGACCACGACCCCACCCGCACCGCGGCCCGGCCCGGGCCGACGATCATCGCCGACCAGGGCTACGTCTCCGCCGAGCTCGACCGCTACCTCGCCGAACGCGGAGTCGTGCTGTTGCGTCCGTCGTATCGCAACCGGGCTCCACGCCCCGGTGAGCATCTGCTCAAGCCGATCCGCCAGCTGATCGAGCCGGTCAACGACACCCTCAAGGGCCAACTCGACCTGGAGCTGCACGGCGGGCGAAGCATCGACGGCGTCGGTGCCCGGGTCGGGCAGCGGTTGCTGGCGATGACCGCGGCGATCCGGCACAACCGGGCCACCGGTCAGCCCGTCACTCGATCCTTGATCGCCTACGACCACTGATCGAGTTCGGGCCTACTCGTCTAGATCCTCGCGGTGCCAGCTCCACTCGCTGATGGCCCCGATGAGGTCGGGCCCCTCGCGGACGTGGCGCCGGTAGGTCCACCGCCGTGGGGCTCATCGTGGGGCAGGGCCGCCGGCACCCGGGCCCGGTTGAGAGGCCGGCCCGGGGTGGCGCACTCAGCGGACCGCGACGACGCGGCCGCTGTCCAGCCGCACCTCGGGCAGGCCGGGTGTCTGCTCGGGGCGGTGGGTGACCAGCAGCGCGGTGCGTCCCGCCGTCGATGCGAGCAGCTCGCCGGCGAGCGCGTCGGCCGTGGCCGCGTCGAGGTGGGCAGTGGCCTCGTCGAGGACCAGCACGGGCCGGTCGGCGACCAGTACCCGGGCGACGCCCAGCCGCTGCCGCTCCCCGCCGGACACCGCTCCGCCGTGCTCCCCCACCGCGGTGTCGAGCCCGTCGGGAAGCCCGGCGAACCAGTCGCCGAGTTGGGCGCGGCGCAGCGCGGCGACGAGCTCGTCGTCGGTGGCGTCGGGGGCGGCGAGGCGGAGGTTGGCACGAAGCGTGCTGTCGAACAGGTGCGTCCACGGACCGCACCAGGCGATGCCGGCGCGCACGTCGTCCGCGGCCAGCGTCGTGACGTCGCGGCCGTCCGCGGTGATCCGGCCGGCGGCCGGCGGGAGGGTGCGCAGCAGGGCCGCGACCACGCTGGACTTCCCGGACCCCGACGGCCCGGTCAGCGCCACCCGGTGGCCGGGGGCGAGCACGAGGTCGACGCCGGTCACCACGTCGCTGTGGGAACCGGGCCAGCGCACCGCCAGCCCGCGCGCGGCCAGGGCGCCGGGCGGGGCGGTCCCGGCCGCTGCGGCCGGGTCGATCACCGGGGCCGGGGCCTGCTCCAGTGTGGCCAGCCGCTGCGCGGCCGGGACGGCGGTGAGCAGCCGCACCGCCGCCTCCGGCAGTCCGGCGACGACGTCGGCGCAGGCCAAAGGGGTCAGGGCGAGGACGGCGAGCGCCGGTCCGGGCAGCAGTCCGGCGCGCAGTGCCGCCGTTCCGACGGCCAGTGCGGCCACCGAGGTGGCCCCGACGGCCAGCACCGCGATCCCGCCGCCGAGCCCGCGGGCGGTGGCCGCCCGGCGCAGCGTGGCCGCGAGTCGGGCGTCGAGCCGGGCCAGCCGGTCGCGGTGGCGGTCGGCGGCGCCGGCGACGAGCAGGTCGGCGGCCCCCTCGATCAACTCGACCGTCCCGGCCAGCACCTCGGCGCGCTGGGTCCCGCTGCGCCGCTCGGACTTGAGTGCGGCCCACAGGGCCGCGGCCGGCGCGCCGAGCCCGGCGGCGAGCAGGCCCACCGCGGCGACGGGCCCGGCCGCTGGCAGCAGCAGCCCGAACCCGGTCACCACCCCGGCGCCGACGACCGCCGCCGAGGCGGCCGGCAGCAGCACCCGCAGCAGCAGGTCCTGCTGGGCTTCGACGTCGCCGACCAGCCGGGCGAGCAGCTCGCCGCGGCGCACCCGTTCGGTGGCAGCGGGCCCGAGCCGGACCAGCGCGGCCCAGATCCGCACCCGCAGTGCGGCCCCGGCGCGCAGGGCGGCGTCGTGCGAGACCAGCCGCTCTGCGTACCGGAGCACGCCCTTGGCCAGCCCGAACGTGCGTACCGCGACGATCGCCACCATGAGCGTGAGCACCGGGGGGTGCAGCGCGGCGGTGCTGATCAGCCAGGCCGAGGTGGCGGTCAGGGCGACGCCGCTGCCCAGCGCGGCCGCGCCGAGCAGCACGGCCAGGCCGAGCCGTGCGCGTCCGGTGCGCGCCGCGGACAGGCTCCACCGCAGCGGGCCGCCGTGCGCCGAGGGTGCCGGACGTCCGGGTAGGGGAGGTGCCGACCGCGGCGGGGTGGGGGTGGGGGGTGCCGCGGTCG
>DASQMQ010000051.1:0-2568 GCA_035645455.1 Pseudonocardia sp. | reverse complement strand
GTGCTGCGCAGCCCGCACGCGCACGCCCGCATCCGCTCGATCGACACCGCGGCGGCCGCCGCGCAGCCCGGCGTCCGGCTGGTCCTCACCCACCACGACGTCCCGCAGGTCCACTACTCCACCGCCCGGCACGAGAACCGCCACGACGACCCGGACGACACCCTGCTGCTCGACCCGGTCGTCCGGCACGTCGGGCAGCGGGTGGCTGCGGTGGTGGCCGGGTCGCCGGGCGCGGCCGAGCGGGCCTGCGCGGCGATCGTCGTCGACTACGAGGTGCTGCCGGCCGTGCTCGACCCGGCGGAGGCGCTGGCCCCGGGGGCGCCGCTGCTGCACGCCGACAAGCCGGTCGGCGCCCGGATCGCGGACCCGTCCCGGAACCTGGTCGCCGAGCTGCACGGCGAGGTCGGCGACGTGGCGGACGGGCTGGCCGCCGCCGACGTGGTGGTCGAGGGCACCTGGACCACCCAGCGGGTGTCGCACGGCCAGCTGGAGACCCACGGCACCGTGGGCTGGCTCGACGACCACGGCCGGCTGGTCGTGCGGACCAGCACCCAGGTGCCGTTCCTGGTGCGCGCCGAGCTGTGCCGGCTGCTGGGCCTGCCGCACGACCGGGTCCGGGTGCTCACCGCCCGGGTCGGCGGCGGGTTCGGCGGCAAGCAGGAGATGCTCACCGAGGACCTGGTCGCGGTGGCCGTGCTGCGCCTCGGCGAGCCGGTGCAGTGGGAGCTGACCCGCACCGAGTCGCTGGCCGCGCTGCCCTGCCGGCACCCGATGCGGGTCGGCGTGCGGGCCGGCGCCACCCGCGACGGCGTGCTCACCGCGCTGGCGGTGGACGTGCTGTCCGACGCCGGCGCCTACGGCAACCACTCGGTCGGCGTGCTCTTCCACGGCTGCCACGAGTCGATCGGGCTCTACCGGTGCGCGAACAAGCGGGTCGACGGGCGCGCGGCCTACACGAACAACATCCCGTCCGGCGCGTTCCGCGGCTACGGCCTCGGCCAGGTGATCTTCGGCATCGAGGGCGCGCTGGACGAGCTGGCCCGCCGGCTCGGGCTCGACCCGTTCGAGCTGCGGCGGCGCAACGTCGTCGTCCCGGGCGACCCGATCGTCACCGCGCACGTCCCCGGCCCGGACGACGACCTCGGGTACGGCTCCTACGGGCTCGGCGAGTGCCTGGACCTGGCCCGCGACGCCGTCCGGGCCGGGGACGACGTGCCGGCGCCGGACGGGCCGCGGTGGCGGGTCGGCGAGGGGATGGCCGCGTCCATGATCGCGACCATCCCGCCGCGCGGGCACCTGGCCGAGGCGTCGGTCACCCTGGACCCCGACGGCGGTTACACCGTCCGGGTCGGCACCGCCGAGTTCGGCAACGGCACCAGCACCGTGCACGTCCAGCTGGCCGCGACCGTGCTGGGCGCCGAGCCGCACCAGGTCCGGCTGTGGCAGTCCGACACCGACGCCGTCGGCTACGACACCGGGGCCTTCGGCTCGGCGGGCAGCGTGGTGGCCGGCAGGGCGGTGCACGCGGCGGCGCTCGCGCTGCGCGACGCGATCCTCGACCGGGTGCCCGGCACCCTCGGTCCGCTGGGCGTGCAGGCCGCCCGCGGGTTCGTCCCGCTGACCGCGATCGCCGGTGCCGACGGGCTGACCGTGCGGGCCACCCACGACGGCACCCCCCGCTCGCTGGCCTTCAACGTGCACGCGGTGCGGGTCGCGGTGCACACCGGCACCGGGGAGATCCGCATCCTGCGCTCGGTGCACGCCGCCGACGCCGGGACCGTGCTCAACCCCGAGCAGCTGCGCGGCCAGGTCGAGGGCGGGGTGGCCCAGGCGCTGGGCACCACGCTCCACGAGGACCTGCAGGTCGACGCGACCGGCGCGGTGACCACCGCGGTGCTGCGCAACTACCACCTGCCGCAGTTCGCCGACGTCCCGCGCACCACGGTGCTGTTCGCCGACACCCACGACGAGCTGGGCCCGTTCGGGGCCAAGTCGATGAGCGAGTCCCCCTACAACCCGGTCGCCCCCGCCGTCGCCAACGCCGTCCGCGACGCCACCGGCGTCCGCCCGCACGACCTGCCGCTCACCGCCGACCGCCTCTGGCGCCTGCTCACCCGGGGTGGTGCGTGAAAAGCGCTGCTCCGGCTCTGCTTCTCACGCACGACCCTCGGTGACGGTCACGCCGAGGCGGGCGGCGGTGGCCCGGATCCCGTCCCACGCGGCCACCGGCAGCGGCACCCCGCCGGCCGTGCGCGCGGCCCGCATGCGGGCCTCCGGGTCGCCGGGGGCGAGCACCGGCAGCGCCGGGTCGACCGGACGGGCGGCCAGCACCCAGTCCAGGTGCTCGCGGCCGATCCGCTCGAACTCCGCGCGGGTGCCGAACCCGTCCGGGGACAGGTAGACCGACAGCATCCCGTTGCTGATCCCGGCTCGGCCGTCCGCCGGACCGGCGGTCCCGCCGCCGGTCAGCGCGCCGGCCAGCAGCTCGCACATCAGCGCCAGCCCCGACCCCTTGTGCTCGGCGAACGCCCGGATCGCGCCGGTGCCGTTCGCCGCGCTGCGCACGTC
>DASQMQ010000050.1:0-15743 GCA_035645455.1 Pseudonocardia sp. | reverse complement strand
GTCCGAGGACGCTTCCACCGAGACCGCCATGGTCTTCGGCGAGCTGTACCGCAGCGGTGCCGAGTGGAAGTTCCGCGCGGTCGGCCAGGGCTACGCCTCGGGCCTGGCGGGGATCGCCCGCGACTACGGCGTCAACGTCTGAGGGCCGGGTCGTGGCCATCGACTACAGCAAGCGGGGGTCCGGGGGCGGCGCGCCGAACCCCGGCCCGAACCAGGGCGCCGACCAGGGCGGTGGCGTGTCCCTGTCGAAGGTCACGCTCACCAAGTCCGCACCCAGCATCTCGCTGACCAAGGGGGCGACCGGCGGCCAGCTGCGGGTCAACCTGCAGTGGAGCACCGGGGCCGCCCCGAAGAAGGGCCTGTTCAGCCGGCTCACCGGGGGCGGCGGCGGGATCGACCTGGACCTGGCCTGCCTGTGGGAGTTCACCGACGGCAGCAAGGGCGTCGTGCAGGCCCTGGGCAACGCCTTCCAGGCGCCCTCCCAGGGTGCGCCGATCATCCGGCTGGACGGCGACGACCGCTCCGGCTCGGCCTCGGCCGGCGAGAACATGTTCATCGACCTGTCCCGGGTCAACGAGATCCGGCGGGTCCTGGTCTTCGCCTTCATCTACGAGGGCGTGCCGAACTGGGCCAGCGCGGACGGTGTGGTCACCCTGTACCCGGCGGCCGGCCCGGAGATCGAGGTGCGCCTCGACGAGGCCGACACCGGCTCGCCCACCTGCGTGATCGCCCTGCTGGAGAACAAGGGCGGTGAGTTGACTGTGCGCCGCGAGGTGCGTTACATCCGCGGTGGCCAGGCCGACGTCGATGCTGCGTACGGCTGGGGCATGAAGTGGGCACCCGGCCGGAAGTGACCTGATCATCAGCTGAACCCCCGACGCGGCGGGTTGCGGCGTCGTGGAGGGGGCTGCGGCTGTGCGGCACTTCGGGTACCTGAGCGCGACCGAGACCGCGTCGCTGTTCGAGGTGCCACCGGGACGGTTCGACCGCGGCAGCGGGACCGAACTGCTCTCGGTGGCGCTCGGCGCGACGCTCTACATGCCGGCCGACCGGCCGGCACTGGCCGCCGACGTGGCCAAGCAGGCGGCTGCCGGGGTCACCTCGATCACGGTGTGCCTCGAGGACTCCGTCGCCGACCACGAGGTGCCGGCCGCGGAGCAGAACCTGGTCTCCGCGCTGCGCACGCTGCACGAGGAGGCGGTCGGTGAGCTGCCGCTGCTGTTCGTGCGGGTGCGCGAGCCCGCCCAGATCCCGGCCCTGGTGGGCCGGCTCGGGTCCGCGGTCGAGGTCCTCGACGGTGTCGTGCTGCCCAAGTTCACCGCCGGCTCCGGCACCGACTACCTGCACGCCCTCGACGCGGCCGACCGGGGGTCGGACCGGCCGCTGCTGGCCATGCCGGTGATCGAGTCCGGGGCGGCGCTCTACGCCGAGACCCGGGTCGACGAGCTGACCCGGCTGCGCGCCCTGCTGCACCGCGACCGCGGCCGGATCCTGGCCGTGCGGATCGGCGCCACCGACCTGTGCGCCCTGTTCGGGCTGCGCCGCTCGCCCGACCTGTCCATCTACGACGTGCAGGTGATCAGCAGCCTGATCGCCGACGTGGTCAACGTGCTCGGCCGGGCCGACGGCAGCGGGTTCACCGTGACCGGGCCGGTCTGGGAGTACTACGAGGGCGCCGAACGGATCTTCAAGCCGCAGCTGCGACTGAGCCCGTTCGAGGCGCACGGTGAGCGGGAGCTGCGCGGCAAGCTGGTCTCCCGGGCCATCGACGGGCTGATCCGCGAGGTCCAGCTCGACGCCGCGAACGGGCTGCAGGGCAAGACGGCCATCCACCCCAGCCACGTCTCGGTGGTGAACGCGCTGTCGGTGGTCTCCGCGGAGGACCACCGCGACGCCGCCGACGTGCTGCAGATCAGCCAGGCCGGCGGGGTGCGGGCCTCCGGGCTGCGCAACAAGATGAACGAGGCCCGCCCGCACACCGCGTGGGCGCGGCGCACCATGCTGCGGGCCGAGGTGTTCGGGGTCGCAGCGGAGAACGTCTCGTTCGTCGACCTGCTGGCCGCTAGCCTGCCCCGGTGATCGTTGCCACCGGTACCGGTTCGGTCGTCGACCGGCTCGGGGTACGGCTGTCCGCCGTCTCCGGTGCCGATGCCACCGCGTTGCTCGGCGTCGCGCTGCGCCGCAACCCGCTGCGCGCCCAGCTGCTGGTGTCACGGGCCCTGGGCAAGCACGTCCCGACCGACCCGCGGCTGGTCCGGGCGGCCGGTCTGCTGCTCGGCGGGCAGGTCGCCGACGCGCTGGCCGGCCGGCAGCCGCGGCCGCTGCCGGTGGCCGAGCTGCGGGCCGCGGCCGGGGGCGACCGGGCCGCCGCGGCGGCCCTGCACGCCGCACTGGTCCCGGAGGGCCCGGTGGACGCGTTGGTCCTCGGGTTCGCCGAGACCGCGACCGCACTCGGGCACTGCGTGGCCGAGGCGGTGACCGCGGACTACCTGCACTCCACCCGCCGCGAGGTGCCCGGCGTGGCAGCGGCCGGCGCGTTCACCGAGGAGCACTCCCACGCCACCGCGCACGACCTGCTGCCCACCGATCCCGACGTGCTGCGCGGCGGGCGGCCGCTGGTGCTCGTCGACGACGAGCTGAGCACCGGGCGGACCGCGCTGAACACCATCACCGCGCTGCACGCCGCGGCCCCGCGGGAGCACTACGTGCTGGCCGCCCTGGTCGACGCCCGGCCACCGGACTCCCGTCTGGTCGAGGCGGTCGGCGCGCTCGGAGCCCGGCTCGACGTGGTGGCGCTGGCCCGGGCCCGGGTCGAGCTGCCTGCCGACATCATCGCCCGGGCCGGGGTGTTGCGGACCGCGATCGACCGGCGGTCCGGCCGGCACCAGCGCAGCGGCCGGTCGGTCACCGCCGCGGACGGCCCGGCCGGGCCCCGGCTGCGGGCCCTGGACTGGCCGGCCGACCTGCCGGTCGGCGGGCGGCACGGGTTCGGCTCGGCGCTGCACGCCCGGTTCGCCGACGCGGTGGCTGCCGCGCTGCCGGGCCTGGACCCGGACCCGGCGGAGCGGACCCTGGTGCTGGGCACCGAGGAGCTGATGCACCTGCCGCTGCGGCTGGCCCAGGCGATGGCCGACGCCACCGGTGGGCACGTCGCCTTCTCCACCACCACCCGGTCCCCCGCGGTGGTCGTCGACGAGCCGGACTACGCGCTGCGCACCGGGCTGGCCTTCGCCGCGCACGACGATCCCGCCGACGGTCCCGGGCGCCGCTACGCCTACAACGTCGCCGCACCGGGCGGCGCCGGCCCGGCCTGGGACCGGATCGTGGTGGTCGTCGACCCACCGGCCGACACCCCGGCCCTGCACACCGGCCTGCTGCGGGCGCTGGCCCCGCACACCCGCCGCACGACCGTGGTGGTGACGCCGTGACCCCCGGCCCGGGTGCCCTGCCCGCCCCGCTGCGCGGCCCGGACTTCGGCAGCTACCGGCCCGACGAGGTGGGCTGGCTGCTGACCGACCTGTCCGGGGTGGCCCTGGAGGCGCCGGTCGAGGAGCGCGAGGAGGCCGTGCAGAGCGGCGGGGCGCACTACGCCGAGTCGCTGCCCCAGGAGTACCAGCCCGATCCGGGCTACCTGCAGCTCTACCGGTCCGCGCTGGCGTCCTCCGCGGCCCGGATGGCCCGCGCCGTGGGAACGGTGACCGAACTGGTGCTGCGCGAGCGCGGCCGCGACGTCGTGCTGGTGTCGCTGGCCCGGGCCGGCACCCCGGTCGGCATCCTGCTGCGCCGGTGGGCGGCCCGCCGGCACGGGTTGGACCTGCCGCACTACGCGGTGTCGATCGTCCGCGGCCGGGGCATCGACCCGCTGGCCCTGAGCTACCTCGCCGAGCACCACGACCCGGCCCGGGTCGTGTTCGTCGACGGGTGGACCGGCAAGGGCGCGATCACCCGCGAGCTGGCTGCCGCGCTCGCGGCGCACCGCGGCGGGTTCGACCCGGACCTGGCGGTGCTGGCCGACCCGGGCCGGTGCGTGCGCACCTTCGGCACCCGGGAGGACTGGCTGATCCCGTCGGCCTGCCTGAACTCCACGGTGTCCGGGCTGGTCTCGCGCACCGTGCTGAACCCGGCGATCCTGCGCCCGGACCAGTACCACGGCGCCAAGTTCTACACCGAGCTGGCCGACGCGGACGTCTCGGCCGACTTCCTGGACGCGGTCACCGCCCGGTTCGACGGGGTCGCCGACACCACCGCACCCACCGATCGCGACCCCGACCACGCCGGCCTGGCCGCCGCCCTGCGCCTGGTCGAGGACTACGACCTCGGCGACCCGAACCTGGTCAAGCCCGGGGTCGGGGAGACCACCCGGGTGCTGCTGCGCCGGGTGCCGTGGCGGGTGCTGGTGGACCCGGCCGCGCCCCCGGCGGACCTGGCGCACGTGCGGCTGCTGGCCCAGCGGCGCGGGGTGCCGGTGGAGGAGGTGCCCGGCCTGGCCTACCGCTGCGTGGGGCTGATCCACCCCCGCTACACCCGCGGCGCCACCGGCGCCGACGGCCGCAGCGCGGCGCTGGACGGCACCGGGACCGGGAGCACCGCGCTCGACGGCGTCCGGTGAGCGCCGGCCCGACCCGGACCACCGGTGCCCGCCCGGTGGTCTGCCTGGACCTGGACCGCACCACGATCTACTCCGCGGCCGCGCTGGACCTGCGCGGACCCGACCACGAGGCGCCGCGGCTGCTGTGCGTGGAGGTGTACCGCGGGGCGCCGCTGTCGTTCATGTCCGAGGCCGGGGTGGCCGCGTTCGAGCGGCTGCGGGCGGTGGCCACGGTGGTGCCGACCACGACGCGCACTCCCGAGCAGCTGGCCCGGGTGCACCTGCCCGGCCCGCCGGCCCGCTTCGCGGTGGCCAGCAACGGCGGTCACCTGCTGGTCGACGGCGTGCCCGACCCGGACTGGACGGCCGCGGTGCGGGCCCGACTGGCCGGCTGCGCCCCGGCCGGGGAGATCAGCGCGCACCTGCGCGCGGTCTCCGGGGAGTTCGTGCTGAACCTGCGCCTGGCCGCGGAGATGTTCGCCTACGCCGTGGTGGACCGGACCGCCCTGCCGGTGGCCTGGGTGGCGGACCTGGCCGCCTGGTGCGCGCCCCGGGGCTGGGCGGTGTCGCTGCAGGGCCGCAAGGTCTACGCGGTGCCCCGACCGTTGACCAAGTCCGCCGCGGCGGCCGAGGTGCTGGCCCGCACCGGCGGTGGGCCGCTGCTGGCGGCCGGGGACTCGCTGCTCGACGCCGACCTGCTGCGGGCGGCCGACATCGCCGTCCGCCCGGCGCACGGCGAGCTCGCCGAGACCGGCTTCACCCTGCCCCACCTGCACGTGACCGCGGCCACCGGCGCCGCCGCCGGGGCGGAACTGCTGGGCTGGCTGGGTGAGCGCGCGGCCGTCGCCGCGGCGCCGCGGCCTTCTGGCAGGCTGTGAATCACCGGCCGGCTGTGAACCATTCGCGACGGACCACCCGCCACGAGGAAGGACTTCAATGGCTCTGTGGGACACCCTCAGGTCTCGCATCACCGACATGTCGGGTCAGGTCAAGACCCAGGTCGGCAAGTACAAGAGCAAGGAGTTCGCCAACGCCAGCATGGCGATGTGCGCGCTCATCGCGGCCGCGGACGGCACCATCGACCCGGCGGAGCGGTCCCGGACCGCCGGCTTCATCGCCAGCAACGACGCGCTGTCGGTGTTCCCGCCCAGTGAGCTGCAGGAGAAGTTCAACTGGTACGCCAGCAAGCTGGAGTCGGACTTCGCCTTCGGCAAGGTCGAGGCGATCGCCACCATCGCCAAGCTGAAGTCCAAGCCGGACGCGGCCCGCACGGTGATCCAGATCGGGATCATCATCGGCGGCGCCGACGGCAACTTCGACGCCGACGAGAAGCAGGCCGTGCGCGAGGCCTGCAACGCGGTCGGGATCGCTCCGGCCGAGTTCGACCTGTAGCGGCCCGCGGGCGCGATCACGTCCGACGGCGACGGCCCCGGCGGATCCCGCCGGGGCCGTCGCTCGTCGGAGGTGCCGGCCCGAGGGCGCGGACCGGACGCGCCTACAGGTGCGCGGTGGTGACCGGCAGCAGGTCCTGGAAGGTCTGCCCGTTGGCGATCGCGCCGATCGCGGTCATCGTCCACCCGCCGTTGCCCGCGCGGCTCACCTTGGCCATGATCTGCGCGTTGTGCTGACCGGAGCCGGTCAGCTCGTAGCGGGCCAGCTCGTCGTTCGTGGTCTCGTCGACCAGCCGGCAGAAGGCGTTCTCGATCTGGGAGAAGTCCTGGCCGGTGAAGGAGTTGACGGTGAACACGATCTGGGTGACCGTCGGCGGCACCCGGGTCAGGTCGACCAGCACCGACTCGTCGTCGCCCTCGCCGGCCCCGGTCAGGTTGTCCCCGGTGTGCTGCACCGACCCGTCGCGGCTGCGCAGCTGCCCGAAGTAGACCGCGTCGACCAGGTTCCCGGCCCCGTCGAACAGCAGTGCCGAGGCGTCCAGGTCGATCGACTGCGAGCGCGAGCCGAACAGGCCGCGCTTCTTCACCGCGTCCCAGCCCAGCCCCATCCGGACGACGGTCAGCCCGCCGCCCCCGCGCTTGGTGAGCGAGACCTGCTGGCCCTTGGTGAGGTTCACCGACATCGGTGTGCTCCGTTCGACAGTGGCGGGTCGGGGAAGGACGGGAGGGGCCGCCGGTCACCCGGACCGGCGGCCGCACCCGGTCAGACGTGCTCGGCCTTCTCGGCGGCGATCTGGTCGGCCGACTTGTGGGTGTCGACACCCTCCGCGGCCATCCGCCGGTTGCGCAGGATGCTGGACAGGAACGCGGCGCCGATGAAGGCCACCCCGATCAGCCCGGTGACGATCTCGTTGACGTGGTAGCCGATGCCGACCAGCAGGATGGTGGCCAGGGCGCCGATCGCCCAGTGCGCGCCGTGCTCGAGGTAGACGTAGTCCTGCAGGGTGCCCTTGCGGACCAGGAACACCGTCAGCGAGCGGACGAACATGGCCCCGATCAGGCCCAGGCCCAGCGCGATGATGATCGGGTCGGTGGTGATGGCGAAGGCGCCGATGACGCCGTCGAAGGAGAACGCGGCGTCCAGCACCTCGAGGTAGAGGAACAGGAAGAACCCGGCCTTGCCGGTGGCCTTGGCCAGCTGCGAGGGGCCGGTGCCGCGGTCGGTGGCGACCGGGGCGCCGTCGCCGGTGGACCGGTCGATGGACTCGTCCTCGTCCCCGTCCACGTTGCCGACCTGCTCGAACAGGTCGCCCAGGCCGTTCACGGCGAGGTAGGTCACCAGGCCGAGCGACCCGGCGACCAGCACCACGGCCGGGTCCTTGGCGAGGAACTGGGCCAGCAGCACCAGCGCGACCACGGCGAGCACGACCGAGAGCCGGTTCAGCGCGCCGATGCGGGCCAGCGGGCGCTCCAGCCAGGTCAGCCACTTGATGTCGCGGTTCTCGAAGATCCAGTCCAGGAACAGCATGAACAGGAACATGCCGCCGAACGCGGCGATCTGCGGGTAGGCCTCGTTGAGCAGGTAGGCGTAGCTGGTCGGATCGTCCTCGGGGCGCCGCTCCAGGGCCAGCGTGAGCGCCTCGGCCGGGTTCAGGTCCGCCGTGACGGCCACGATGACCAGCGGGAACACCAGCCGCATGCCGAACACGGCGATCAGGATGCCGATCGTCAGGAAGATCTTCTGCCAGAACTCGCTCATCCGTTCCAGCACGGTGGCGTTGACCACCGCGTTGTCGAACGACAGCGAGATCTCCAGGATGCCCAGGATGGCGCAGAGGATGAGCGCCTCGACCCCTCCGTAGACGAAGGCCACGACCAGCGACACGACGGTCACCAGGTAGGAGAGCCCGAAGATTCTTAGGTTCATGTCCCTCTGTTTCCTGTTCCCCCGTGCATGCAAGATCGGCAGTGCGTCGACCGACACCGTAGCGGTGCAACGTTCCGCCCTCGCCGCGTGTGCCCCGTTGCGGCCCCGGTATCCGACATCACAGCCGGCGGTCACCGTCCGGGCACCGCGGGGTGTGACCGGGCGGGTCAGCTGTCGTCGGACCGGGCCTCCGCCGAGCGGACGCCGCCGACCGCCGCGCTGACCGCGTAGACCGGCACGGCACCGACCGGCGCGCCGCCGTCCTCGATGTCGGTGGCGGTGGTGCGGCCGACCACCCGCCAGCCGTCCGGGCCGGTCCGGGCGCGGACGCGGTACTGCGCCGCCCCGGGTGCGATCCCGGCCGGTGGGCTCCAGCTGACGCGCACCGAGCCGCCGGTCAACCGCGCGGCGCGCACCCCGGTGGGCCGGGGCGGGTCGTCCGGGCCCACGACCGGTCCCGGATCCGCGGGCTCCGGCGGCCCGCCCGGCTCGTCGCCCGCCCGACCACCGGCCGGCCCGCCGGACTGCCCGACCGGCTGCTGGCCGGCCTGCGGAACCGTCGCGGCGACCGGTGGCGGGCTGGCGGCCAGCACCGGCCCGTCCGAGCGGGTCGGCGGGGAGGCCCGGCCGGCCTGCACCGCGACGACCGCGTAGACCGGCGCCTCCACCCCGGCCGGCGCGCCGCCGTCGTCCAGCGAGGTGCCGCCGACCCGTCCGACCACGTGCCACGACCCGTCCGGGCGCAGCCGGCTGACCTTGTAGACCACCTCGGAGGTCGGCGACGCACCCCACAGCACCAGCACGTCGCCGCGGCCGTCGCGGGCCGCGCTCACCCAGGCCGGCGGGGCCACCGGCAGGTCGTCCAGCGCGGCGGTCGCCCCGGGGTGGCCGGGGCAGCGCTCCAGCACGGCCAGCAGACCCGCGGCCCGGTCGGCCTCCGGCCCGGCGAGCGCCTCGGCGACCGCGCCATCGGCCCGCTCGACCTCGGCCCGGGCCCTGGCCAGCAACTCGGACGGGTCGCGCACATCGGCCGCGACCCGGGCCAGGTGCTCCAGGTGCTCCACCGCCTCGGCGAAGCGGCGGGCCCCGGTGGCGCCCGTCGCGGCCCGCCAGCGCACCTCGGCGTCGGCCAGCACCGCGTCGACCTCGTCGGTGACCGCCCGGATCGGCGGGCCGCCGTCCGCGCCGGCGAGCCGGGCGGCCTCGCGGACCAGCCGCTGCGCCTGGGCCGCCCGCCCGGCCCGCAGCGCCGCCCGCGCCGCCTTGAGCCGCTCCTCCCAGGGCGCCCGCCGGGGACGCGGCCGGGCCACCGGGCCGGCGGCGGTGCGGGCGGTGGTCGGATCGGTGGTCGGGTCGGTGGTCGGGGCGGCGGTCGGGCCGGCTGCACGCGGAAGGGCGGCGGCCGGGTCGTCGCCGATCGGGGCGCCGAGCTCGGCGGCCAGCGCGGCGAGCACCGCGGTCGCCCGGGCGCGGTCCAGGCCCAGCCCGACGGCCTCGTCCAGCAGGTGCGCGTGGTCCTCGGCGACCAGCCGGTCCTCCACCAGCACCGCGGCCCGCACCCGCGGGCGCAGGTGTTCGGCGACGTCCTCGCGGACCGCGTCCAGGTAGCCGGCCACGGCCGCGTCCCCGGGCTCGATCAGCTCGGCGACGTGCACCATCAGCTCGTCCACCACGGCCCGCAGCCGCGCCGGGGGCAGCTCGCGGGCCCGTGCCCGCCAGGCCGCGGCCAGCGTGCGCACCTCGGCGGCGCCGGCGTCGGGGCCGACCCCGAGCATGGCCAGCAGGGTCGGCGGTGCTGGCGCGTCGGTCAGCCGGCCCAGCTCGTCGAGCAGCGCGCGGATCTGGCGGCGGCGGTCGGCGCCGACGGCGCTGCCGGACGGGGCGGCGGGCTTGCCGACCGGGTCCAGCAGGCGGTGCCGGCGCAGCCGCACCTCGATCTCGGCGCGCTCCAGCCCGGCCAGCGCGCCGACCTCGTAGAGGCCCTCGACCTTGTCCCGGGGCACCCCGCCGTGCCGGCTCACCAGCCGCGAGATGGCCGCGTCCAGCAGCGCGAAGCGGGCCGTGTCGCGCTGCTCGCGCTGCTGGCGGACGCGCAGCACGGCCATCGAGCGCCGCCGCGGGTCGCGCAGCTCGGCGCTGCGCTCGGCGTGCCCGGCCACCAGCAGCGCCACCAGCACCCGGTACTTGGGGTGGTCGCGCTGGCGCTGCCAGAACGCCCACACCTCGTCGATCCGGGCGGCCACGGCGGCGTCCGGCAGGTCGTCGCCCACCGGCAGGTCGTAGAGCTCGAACGGGTCCGAGGCGTCCGGGCCGCCCCGCTTCTCGACCGTGGCCAGCACCCGCTTGCGGTAGCCGTTCGGGTCGAACGGGGGCAGCGCCGCACCCCTCACGGGCTCACGGGACTCAGTCACGGCGGCGCATCCTGCCCAGCTGTTCGCGCTCGCGGGCCACCTCGGCCTGCGAGAGCGTCGCCCCGGTGGTGGCGGTGAGGGTCAGCGGGATGCCGGCCTCGACGTGGAAGGCGGTCACGTGCAACACCCCGTCGAAGCCCATCTCGAAGGTCACCCGGACCTCGCTGCCCTCGTCGTGGCCCGGCGGGATGCCGGAGATCTCGCCGACGATGAGCACCTTGGCGTCCTCCGGCCGCGACGACTCGGCCTGCCCCTGCTGCTCGACCACGGTCAGCTGGATCTCGGTCTGGTTCTGGCGCATCGTGCCGTAGGAGCGGCTGGTGCGGATGGGCAGCCGGTCGTTGCGGTGCACCAGCCAGGACGGCTCCAGCCGCCCGGCCAGCGCGTTCACCGCCAGCACCCCGAACCCGCGGGAGACCACGGTGTCGACCCGGATCTCCACCGCGCGCCGGACCTGGGCCAGCGGGACACCGTAGGCGTCCGCGACCCGGCGACAGGCGTCGTCGAGGTCGGGGGCGGCGGCGTCCTCCAGGCTCGCGCCGTCGCGCAGCCGGCCGCGGGTGCGCAGGTCGGCCGCGACCATGCGCTCCAGCTCCTTCTTCTCCCCGAACAGCGCCGCCCCGCGGGCCACCGCCAGGTCGGGGTCGTGCAGCTTCGGGTCCAGGTCCAGCTCGGTGCGCAGCGCCTGCGCCACGGCCGGCATCCGGGACGACCCGCCGACCAGCAGCACCCGGTCGACCCGCGGCACCCCGCGCCGCCCGGCCTCGGCCAGGCAGGCCCTGGTGAGGTCCAGGGTGCGGCGCAGCAGCGGCGCCGACATCTGCTCCAGCTCGGCGCGGCTCAGGGTCACCGTCGACCGGGCGCCGTCGTGGGCGATCACGACCTCGGTCCGGTCCGCCTCGCTGAGCTGGTGCTTGGCCCGTTCGGCGGCCAGCACCAGGGCCTGCGCGCCGGCCGAGTCGTCCAGCGGGTCCTCGGCGTCGGGGTTGTCGGCGCAGAACCGGCGCGACAGGTGCAGGGCGACCCGCTCGTCCCAGTCCGCGCCGCCGAGCTGGTGGTCGCCCTCCACGGCGAGCACCGAGATCCGGCGGTCGGCCAGCTCGATCACGGTGGCGTCGAAGGTGCCCCCGCCCAGGTCGTAGACGAGCACCGTCTCGTGCCCGGTGCCGGGCTGCTTGGCCAGGTCGGGGCTGCCGTCCAGGCGCCCGAAGCCGTAGGCCAGCGCGGCCGCGATCGGCTCGGAGAGCACGTCGACGACGTCCAGCCCGGCGTAGGCGCCGGCCAGCACGGTGGCCCGGCGCTCCTCGTCGCCGAAGTAGGCGGGCACCGTGATCACCGCCGCGGTGGGCGTCTCACCCCCGGCGAACGCCGCGTCGGCCACCAGGCTCTTCAGGATCAGCGACGACACCGCCGGGGCCGACCACGGCTTGCCGTGCGCGACGAACCGCCACTCGGCGTCACCCATCCGGCGCTTCACCAACGCGCACACGTGTTCGGGGTCCAGCCGCGCCTCGCGCCGCGCGCCCTCGCCGACCACGTGCTCGCCGGCCGAGGCGAACAGCACCACCGACGGCGTCGTCAGCTCGCCGGACATCCCGGCCAGGACCTGCGGACGACCGTCCGGCCCGGTCCGCGCGATGGCGGAGTTGGTGGTCCCGAGGTCGATACCGTGGACGGCCACGATCGGGGAGCCTAGTACGGGGTCGGCACCGGACCGGAGCGGCTCGGACGGGATGATCGAACGGCCGTACGGGGCCGCCGCCGGGCGCCGAGAGGCGTGTCGCGGCCGGGCGAACGCGACTCTCGCCCAACCTCGCTGACCGAACGGCACTCCCGCCCGATCCCCGACCGCCCCCGCGCCGGTCGCTACCCTGCCCGGGTGCCGGATCCGACCCTGGGCGACATCGCGGACAAGATCGACGACGTGGCCCGGCTGCTCGGCCGCCAGGCGGCCACGCTCGGCACCATCGCCGACGCCCGGGCCGCGGGCAGCGGGCCCGACCTGCCCCTGCTGGTCGAACTGCACGCCCTGCGGGTGGACGCGCTGCGGTGCGCGGCCACCGCGCGGTCGCGCCGCGAGCGCACCGGGTTCGAGACCGTCGCCGGGGGGCTGGAGCGGCTGCTGTCGGGGCGCGGCGGCACGGTGGTGACCCCGTTGGTGGGCGAGCCGTTCAGCGGGGCCTCGATGGAGGCGGTGGAGGTGCTCCCGGCCGCCGACCCGGCCCTGGACCGCACGGTGGCCGGCCTGGTCGAGCCGGGCCTGCTGGTCGGGGGGCGCTCGGTGCGCCCGGCCCGGGTCGCCGTGCACCGACACCGACCCGCCTGAGACGGGTCAGCCGACCTCGGCCATCACCGCGTCGCTGACGTCGAAGTTGGCGTACACGTTCTGCACCTCGTCGCTGTCCTCGAGGGCTTCGATCAGCCGGAAGACCTTCCTGGCCGTCTCGGCGTCCAGCGGCACCGACATCGACGGCAGGAACGTCGGGTCGGCCGAGTCGTAGTCGATGCCGGCGTCGACCAGCGCGGTGCGCACCGGGATCAGGTCGCCGGCCTCGGACACCACCTCGAAGCTCTCACCGAGGTCGTTGACCTCCTCGGCTCCCGCGTCCAGCACCGCCAGCAGCAGGTCGTCCTCGGTCAGCTCACCGTTCTTGGGCACGATCACCACGCCCTTGCGGGTGAACAGGTAGGCCACCGAACCGGGGTCGGCCATCGCCCCGCCGTTGCGGGTCATCGCCGTGCGGACCTCGGTGGCGGCCCGGTTGCGGTTGTCGGTGAGGCACTCGATCAGCACCGCCACCCCGCCCGCGGCGTAGCCCTCGTAGGTGATGGTCTGGTAGTCCGCACCGCCGGCGTCGGCCCCGGAGCCGCGCTTGACCGCGCGGTCGATGTTGTCGTTGGGCACCGAGCTCTTCTTGGCCTTCTGGATGGCGTCGAAGAGCGTCGGGTTGCCGTCCGGGTCACCGCCGCCGGTGCGCGCGGCCACCTCGATGTTCTTGATCAGCTTCGCGAACATCTTGCCGCGTCGGGCGTCGATGACGGCCTTCTTGTGCTTCGTCGTCGCCCACTTGGAATGCCCGCTCATGAGAACCCTTCTTCGCTGCCGAACCGGCGTCCGATCCTACCGGCGGGCGTCCACCGCCCCGCGCACCATCTCGCAGAACAGGCCGTGCACGCGCAGGTCGCCGGTCAGCTCGGGGTGGAACGCGGTGGCCAGCACGTTGCCCTGGCGGACCGCCACCGGCCGGCCCGCGGCCGCACCCGCCGAGTCGTGCTCCGGGACGGTGGCCAGCACCTCGACGCCGTCGCCGGCCTTCTCCACCCACGGCGCGCGGATGAACACCGCGCGGACGGGGTCGCCGGGCACCCCGGCGAAGTCCAGATCGGTCTCGAAGGAGTCGACCTGGCGGCCGAACGCGTTGCGCCGCACCACCACGTCCAGCCCGCCGAGCTGCTGCTGGTCGGGCCGCCCGTCGAGCACCTCGGCGGCGAGCAGGATCATCCCGGCGCACGACCCGTAGGCGGGCATGCCCGCGGCGATCCGGTTGCGCAGCGGGTCGAGCAGGTCGAACACACCCAGCAGCCGGCTCATCGTGGTCGACTCCCCGCCGGGGACGACGATGGCGTCGACCGCGGCCAGCTCGGCGGGCCGGCGCACCGGCACCGCCTGCACGCCCGGACAGGCCGACACCGCCGCCAGGTGCTCGCGGACGTCACCCTGCAGAGCCAGCACACCGATCACCGAGACCACGATCACCAGGGTAATCGCCGGTCGGGCGATCCCCGGTGCGCCGGTCAGACCGGTGCCACGTCCTTCTTCCGCGTCGCCTCCCGCACCGCTTCCGCCACCGCCGGGGCGACCGCGGCGTCGAACACGCTGGGCACGATGAACGACGGGTTGGGCTCGGGCACCACGTCGGCGATGGCCGCCGACGCGGCCAGCAGCATCCCGTCGGTGATGTCGCGGGCCTGCGCGTCGAGCAGGCCGCGGAACACCCCGGGGAAGGCCAGCACGTTGTTGATCTGGTTCGGGTAGTCCGAGCGCCCGGTGGCGACCACCGCGGCGTGCTGCAGCGCGACCGCCGGGTCCACCTCCGGATCCGGGTTGGCCAGCGCGAAGACCACGGCGTCCGCGGCCATGGTGGCCAGCTCGTCGGCGCCGAGCAGGTCGGGTGCCGACACCCCGATGAACACGTCGGCGCCGACCATCGCGTCGGCCAGCCGCCCGCTCCGCCCGGTGGGGTTGGTCAGCTCCGCGATCGAGCACAGGTTGGGGTCCATGCCCGGGCGACCGCGGTGCACGATCCCGTCGATGTCCACCGCCAGCAGCTCGCCCGGGGACTGCGAGCCGAGCAGCCGGATGATCGCCGAGCCGGCCGCGCCGACCCCGCAGATCACGATCCTGCAGTCGGCCAGCCGCTTGCCGACCACCCGCAGCGCGTTGCGCAGCGCGCCGAGCACGACGACCGCGGTGCCGTGCTGGTCGTCGTGGAAGACCGGGATGTCGAGCAGCTCGCGCAGCCGGGCCTCGATCTCGAAGCAGCGCGGCGCGGCGATGTCCTCCAGGTTGATCCCGCCGTAGGCCGGGGCCAGGATCTGCACCGTTCGGATGATCTCCTCGGTGTCCTGGGTGTCCAGGCACACCGGCCAGGCGTCCACCCCGGCGAACCGCTTGAACAGCGCCGCCTTGCCCTCCATCACCGGCATCGCGGCCGCCGCACCCAGGTTGCCCAGCCCGAGCACCGCGGACCCGTCGGTGACCACCGCGACGGTGTTGCGCTTGATGGTCAGCCGGCGGGCGTCGGCCGGGTTGGCCGCGATGGCCTGGCAGACCCGCGCCACCCCCGGGGTGTAGGCGCGCGAGAGGTCGTCGCGGTTGCGCAGGCTGACCTTGGAGTGGACCTCCAGCTTGCCGCCCAGGTGCAGCAGGAAGGTCCGGTCGGACACCTTGCGCACCCGGACCCCGGGCAGCGCCTCCAGCGCGCGGGTGATCTCCCCGGCGTGCCCCTCGTCGCGGGCGTTGCAGCTCATGTCCACCACGAGGGTGTCGGTGTGCGCCTCCACCACGTCGAAGGCGGTGACCACGCCGCCGACGCTGCCGACGGCCATGGTCAGGTCGCCCGCCGCGCTCGCCGACGCGGGGACCTCCAGCCGTGCGGTGATGGCGTATCCGGGTCCGGGAACTGGCACCGGGCGACCTTACCGGCGTCCCGGTCGCGTCCTCCGGAGCCGTCCGGGGGTTGTGACCACCGCGCGCCCGGGTGTGAGATGGCACACACGGCGTCCCCGGGGGCCGGGTGGCGGGCGCCCGAGGCAGTGCCGCGGAGGTGGTCCACCGATGTCGGTCAGATCAGCAGGGCAGCTCAGGGCGCCGTCCCGCGCGGCGGGCCGGGGCGCCACCCAGGACCGGGCCGGCATCGGTGGAC
>DASQMQ010000049.1:0-3685 GCA_035645455.1 Pseudonocardia sp. | reverse complement strand
AACCGCAGCTGCAGTGCACCCCGGTCGGCGGCGGCCCGGACCCGGCGCGCGAACGGCGCGACGATGCCCGGCCCGGTGCCCCAGACGATGTGGAAGCGCGGCACCGAGTTGCCGTGACCGGTCGCGGTGTAGCCGCCGCGCTCGGCCCAGCCGACCACCGGGAACCAGCGCACGCCCAGCGCGTGCAGCCAGGCCCGCTTCTCCTGGTTGGCGAAGTCGAGGTAGGCGGTGGCCCACTGGCGTCCCCAGTAGTCCTCGCCCGCCGGGTCGTCCACGCCGCGGTCGAACCCGGCGCTGCCCAGCCAGTCCTGCATGGCCAGGTCGTGCGAGTCGCGCACGCCCATCCGGCGCTGCTCGGGGGAGTCCACCAGGAACAGCCCGCCGAACGACCACCAGGCCTGCCCGCCCAGGTTCGACTCGGGCTCCTGGTCGAGCAGCAGCACCTTCTTGCCGGCGTCGGCCAGCTCCGCGGTGGCGACCAGCCCGGCCAGTCCGGCCCCCACCACGACCGCATCGGCGTCCATGGCGCCACCCTGCTGTGCCGCCCGGGCCGGGTCAAGCGCGCTCGATCACCCGCCGCCCGCCCGGTGGACGGCGGCGGTCAGCGCCCGGTAGCCGATGTCGGCGGCCAGCCGGACGCGGGCCCGGTCGGTGGTCAGCCCGCGCACCCCGGCGTCCGCGCCGGGCACCACCGGCAGCAGGTGCGCGCCCTCCCGGGACGGGTGCGCGGCGTCGTCGAGCAGGGCCAGCGCCGGGCCGTGCCGGTGGCGCTGCTGGGCCATCGAGCCCAGCCCGGGGCTGAGCCGGTCCAGCAGCCGCGCCCAGGTCGCCGGGCCGTCGGCGGCGGCGTCCCGGCGCAGCTCCGGCGCGGTCCGGTTGACCAGGGCGAGCACGTGCGTGGCGCCGTCGTGCAGCGCCCGCAGCACCGGCAGCGGATCGGCCACCGAGCCGTCGATCCAGCGCCGTCCGGCCAGCTCCACGGCCGGACCGGCCAGCACCGGGATGGCCGCGGTGGCCCGCAGGGCGAGCTTCCACTCCGCGCTGGTCCGCGGCTCCAGCACGTGCGGGGTGAGGTCGTCGAGCGCGGTCGCGACGACGCGCAACGGCACCGGGGAGTCCCGCAGCCGCTCCCAGTGCAGCGGCTTGGAGTGCACCAGGACGTGGTCGAGCAGGTGGTCCAGCGAGACCATCGGGCGGCCGCCGGCCAGCCGCCGCGGGTCCACGAACGCCCGGCTCGCCATGTCCTCGAAGAAGATGTGCGCCGAGCCGCGGCCGTCGCCCAGCAGCAGCCCGGCCGCGACGTAGGCGCCGGCCGAACTGCCGTAGACGACGTCGAACCAGCCGCCCAGCCCGGCGTCGTCCAGCGCGTGCGCCATGCCGCCGGAGTAGGCGCCGCGCATACCTCCACCACCGACCACGAGCGCGATGCGGTGGCCGTCGGCGCGCTCCCCGCGGTCGCGGCGGCGGAGGAGGGCGCGGAGGACCTCGTCGTCACCCGCAAGGGTGCTTGCTCCATCAACCGGGCGAGTGCTCGGCGTCACGGTGGCGGGTTTGTGCCAGCCCGATCTGTCCGCCAATCGGTCCAACACGGTGCGTGGAGCGGGCCTGCCGGGGTAACGATCCGGAATCGGACGCGCCATCGACCCTTCCCGCGTGCCTACGGTCCCTCTTCTGCCGGGCGCGCCCGGCATGACCATGAGAAGGACGCTGATGACTTCACCCCCACCGGGGCCGGGCCGCGGGGAGGACGGGCCCCACGGCCGGTACGGCGCGACGGACCGCTACCCGCAGAACGGCCCGTACCCACCCGCCCAGCAGTATTCGCAGCCGGGCGGGTACCCGCAACACGGTCCGGTCCCCGGCCAGCCCGACCCGTACGCCCGGCCGACCACCGTGCAGCCCGGCTACCCGCAGGGCCAGTACGGCGGCTACGACCAGTACGGCCAGCCGACCCAGCACGGCCAGTACGGCCAGCACGGCCAGCCGACCCAGTACGGCCAGTACGGCCAGTACGGCGGTCACGACCAGTACGGCCGGCCGGTCGGTCACCCGCCCCAGGGCGGCTACCCGCCTCACCAGCCCCCGCCGCCGGTCGGCGGGTCATCGACCCGGACCGGGCTGATCATCGCCGCGGTGGTCGTGCTGGTGCTGGCCACCGGCGGCGCGGGCTGGTACTTCCTGCTCGGCCCGGGCAAGGCCGGTCAGACCGGCACCCCGCCGGTGGCGAGCGGGTCGGTTCCGGGCGCCTCGATCGTGCCGCCGGCACCCCCGGCGGACGGCGACACCGGCGGCAGCGTCGAGGTGGACGTCGAGATCGGTGAGTGCATCGCGCTGGGCGGCACGCTCGCCGAGGCGGAGGCCGAACCGGCCCCGTGCGGCAGCCCGCAGTCCAACCACAGGGTCATCGGCAAGGCGCCGACCTCGGACGAGTGCCCGTCCGACGTCGACGCCAGCTACTTCGAGTCGCTGGCCGGCAGCGAGGTCGGCGCGCTCTGCCTGGACATCGACTGGGCCCCGGGGGACTGCTTCGACCTGGCCGGGAACAACCCGGCGCGGGTGAGCTGCACCGGTCCGGCCGGGCCGAACACGGTGCGGGTGGCCGAGACCGTCCAGGGCACCAGCGACGCCTCGCGCTGCCCCGACCAGTACGTCCCGTACCCGGAGCGGAACTTCATCGTCTGCCTGGACACGGTCACCTGAGCGACACGGCGGCCTGAACGGCGACCCGGGCCCTGGCCGCCGAAGGGGGTGGCGGGCGGATCTTCCCCGGGTAGGGTCGATCGCGTGGCGCAGCTCAAGGTGGACGCGGAGCCGGACGAGGTCGGGTTCGACCCGGCGCGACTGCAGCGGGTGGACACGCACTTCCGCCGCTACGTCGACGAGGGCAAGCTGGCCGGCTGGACCGTCGCGATCACCCGGCGGGGCCGGGTCGCGCACCTGAGCCACCACGGCCTGGCCGACGTCGAGGCGGGCCGTCCGGTCGCCGACGACACGGTGTGGCGGTACTACTCGATGACCAAGCCGATCACCTCGGTCGCGGCGATGATGCTCTACGAGCGCGGCGCGCTCTCGCTGACCGACCCGGTGTCCCGGTTCATCCCCGCCTTCGGCGACCTGCGCGTCTACGCCGCCGGCTCGGCCGCGGCCCCGCGCACGGTGCCGGCCGCCGAGCCGATGCGGGTCTGGCACCTGCTCACCCACACCGCCGGGCTCACCTACGGCTTCCACCACGCCCACCCGTCCGACGAGATCTACCGGGCGAAGGGCTTCGAGTTCGGCGTGCCCTCCGGCATGGACCTGGCCGCGGCCTGCGACGCCTGGGCCGGCATGCCGCTGGCCCACCAGCCCGGCGCCGAGTGGAACTACTCGGTGGCCACCGACGTGCTCGGCCGGGTGGTCGAGGTGGCCTCGGGCCGGCCGCTCGACGAGTTCTTCGCCGAGGAGGTCTTCGGCCCGCTGGACATGACCGACACCGCGTTCTCCGTGCCGGCCGACGACGTCGACCGGTTGGCCGCGCTGTACGTGCCCAAGCCGGGTGGTGGGCTGCACCGCCAGGACCGGATGGGCGAGAGCGCCAAGCGGTCGCCGGGGTTCCTCGGCGGCGGGGGCGGGCTGGTCGGCACCGCCGCCGACTACCACCGGTTCACCCAGATGCTGCTGCGCGGCGGCGAGCTGGACGGCGCCC
>DASQMQ010000048.1:0-2722 GCA_035645455.1 Pseudonocardia sp. | reverse complement strand
GTGGCGCACGCGCAGGTGGATGTCGTCGTTGGCGACCACGCCGGGGAACCGCTTGGTGATCCCGGCGAGCTCGACGGCGTGCTCGGCGGATCGCGCCGAGGTGCCTGCGGCCATCGCGTCCTGCCCTTCCACAACGCGGATCGGGGGGCCGGGTCCTGCGACCCGACCCCCCGATCATCGCCTACCGGTCAGGACGAGGGCGTGGCCTCGACCGTGATGTCACCGGCGATGATCGCCGCCTTGTAGGCGTCGAGATCGGCGGAGATGTCGTCGACCTGGCCCCCCGAGGTGGCGTACCCGACACCGTCCACGGTGAGGTCGAAGACCTCGGGCAGCGTGCTGGTGTCACCCGCGGCGACCGCGTTGATGTAGTCGAACACCGCGACGTCCACCCGCTTGAGCATGGAGGTCATGATGATGTCGCGGGTGTCGGCGTAGGCCGGCACGTTGTACTGGTCGGAGTCGACCCCGATGGCGCGCTTGTCGGCCGCCTTGACGGCCTGGAACACGCCCTGCCCGGACGCGCCGGCCGCGTGGTAGATCACGTCGGACCCGCCGTCGAGCTGCCCGCCGGCCACGACCTGGCCCTTGGCCGGGTCGTTGAAGCCGGTGAAGTCGCCCGCCGGGCTGAGGTACTTGACGTCGACCTCGATGTCCGGGGCGACGGCCTTGGCGCCCTGCACGTAGCCGGCCTCGAACTTCTGGATCAGCGGCTGCTCGACCCCGCCCACGAAGCCGATCTTGCAGCTCTCGGTCTTCAGCGCGGCGGCCGCGCCGACCAGGAACGAGCCCTGCTCCTCGGCGAAGATCAGCGAGGTGACGTTGGGCAGCTCGACCGAGCTGTCGTCGACGATCGCGAACTGCACCTGCGGCGCCTCGGCGGCCACGGTGCCCAGCGCGGTGGCGTACTTGAAGCCGACCGCGATGATCGGGTTGAAGCCCTCGGAGACCAGCTGGCGCAGCCGGGTGGCCGCGGCGTCCTCGCTCTCGTTGGCCGCCGCCGAGAGCTCCTTGACGTTGCCCGGGGACACGCCGAGGTCGGCGATCGCCTGCTCCAGACCGGCGGCGGCGGCGTCGTTGAAGGACCCGTCGCCCCGGCCGCCGATGTCGTAGGCCAGCCCGACCTTCAGGCCGCTGCCGTCGGAGTTGGCCGGCTTGGGGGCCGGCGTCGCGGCGGCGGCGCCACCGGCGGGCGCGGCGTTGCGCGCGCACTGCTCGGCGCCCTGCCCTCCCCCGCCGGCCGGCTCGGGGGTGCCGGTGTCCCGGGCGCAGCCCGCGAGCACCAGTGCGCTGGACAGCACGGCCGCTGCCAGCACGAATCCTCGTCTGATCCGCATGGAAGAAAGCTCCTGTTCCGACCGGCCCGATGGCGGGCGGCACGACGACGGGGAACGTAACCGAGGACCGGCCCGGTTCACACGGTGGACATGGCGGCGTGACCGAATCGTCGGCTCCGTTCAGTGATCGAGATGTCACCAGCAGTGGTCGACCCGCTGCGGTGTGCGACCGCGTCCGGTGCTCCGACCGGTGCCGGCGCCCTGGTCACCCACGCCGCGCCGGACACCCGCACGGGTGACGGTCGGCTCCGGCGGCGGACGTAGGGTCGACGCCGTGCGACGGGTCGGGATGCTCGCCCTGCTGGCCGCCGGTGTGGTGATCGCCACTGCGCTCGGTGCTCCGGCTGCGACCGCAGCCCCGGCAACCGGCACCGCCGGGGCCGGGGCGGGGCCCGGTGCGACGGGCCCGGCCTGCCCGGACCAGGCGGTGCCGCCGCCCCCACCGGCCGCCACCGAGGTGGGCGTCCCCGCACCGCCCCCGCTGCCGGTCCCGACCGAGCCGGTCGGCGGGCCGGACCTGGGCTGCGGCGAGATCGCGGCCACCGCCGCACCGCTGCCACCGGTCGGGGCGGCCTCGTTCGTGCTCGCCGACCTCGACTCCGGCGCCGTGCTGGCCACCCGCGCCCCGCACGCCCGGCACCGCCCGGCGTCCGCGCTCAAGGTGCTGACCGCGCTGGTGGCGCTGCGCACCCTGGACCCGGCGACGGTCGTCGAGGGCACCCCGCAGGACCTGCACATCGACGGCAGCAAGGCCGGCCTCGGGCCCGGCGGGCGCTACACCGTCCACGAGCTGCTCGCCGGGCTGCTGCTCAACTCGGGCAACGACGCCGCTCAGGCCCTGTCCCGCGCGGTCGGCGGCGACGCCGCGATGGTGGCGGCGATGTCGGCGCTGGCCCGCGACACCGGCGCGCTGGACACCCGCCCGGCCACCCCGTCCGGGCTGGACGGGCCGGGCATGGCGTCCTCGGCCTACGACCTCGCCGTGCTGTACCGGGTGGCGATGCGCGACCCGCTGTTCGCGTCCACGATCGCCCTGCGGTCGGTGCCGTTCCCCGGCTACGACCCCGAGCACCCGGGGTTCGAACTGTTCAACAGCAGCCGCCTGCTGGCCGGCTACCCCGGCTCACTGGGCAGCAAGTCCGGCTTCACCGAGGCCGCCCGGCACACCCTGGTCGCCGCGGCCGAGCGGGACGGCCGACGGCTGGTGGTGGCGCTGATGCGCGGGGAGAACGCGCCCGAGCCGGTGTGGCGGCAGGCCGCGGCCCTGCTGGACTGGGGCTTCGCCCAGCCGGCCGGGGTGACCCCGGTGGGCGTGCTGGTCGACAGCCCGCCGCCGCCACCCGCGCCCCCACCCACGCTGCCGACCACCCCACCACCCGTCCCGG
>DASQMQ010000047.1:0-6091 GCA_035645455.1 Pseudonocardia sp. | reverse complement strand
GATGCCGGCCGGGGACGGGACCTCGACACCCGAGGTCGTCAGCAGCGCGGCGGGGGCGGCGTCGGCGAGCATGAACGCGGTCCGCTCGGCCGGGTGGTCCGGGTCCACCGGCAGGTAGGCGCCACCGGCCTTGAGCACCGCCCACAGCGCCACGACCAGCTCGACCGAGCGGGGCAGCGCGAGCGCGACCACCCGCTCGGGGCCGACGCCGTGGGCCCGCAGCCAGCCGGCCAACCGGTTCGCGCGGGCGTCGAGCTCGGCGTAGCTCAGCGAGGTGCCCTCGTGGACCAGCGCCGTGGCCTCGGGTGTGCGGGCCGCCTGGGCGGCCAGCAGCTCCGGGAGGGTGCCG
This sequence comes from Pseudonocardia sp., assembly GCA_035645455.1. GTDB lineage: Bacteria > Actinomycetota > Actinomycetes > Mycobacteriales > Pseudonocardiaceae > Pseudonocardia. The sequence continues at coordinate 5,742 of DASQMQ010000047.1, read as the reverse complement.
GGCGGCACCGCCCGGGCCGTGTCGTTCCAGTCGACGAGCAGCGTCGCGCGCTCGCGGTCGGACAGGACCTCGATCGCGTCGAGGGGCCGGTCGGCGCCGTCGAGCAGCGCCGTCAGCAGCACCTCGAGGTGCGCGGCCATCCGCGCCACGGTGCTCGCGTCGAACAGCCGCGGGTCGTAGGCGAGCTCGGCGCGCAGCCGGTCGTCCACGTGGGCCCGCAGGGCGAGGGCGAAGGTCGTGGTGTCGATCGCGTGCACCTCCCGGATCGACAGCCCGGCCCCGGCGACGGCGGCCTCGTCGAAGGGGTAGTTCTCGAACACCACCGCGCTGTCGAACAGGGCCGCGTCGCCGGGCAGCTCGCTCCAGGAGCGCAGCTGCGGCAGCGCCACGAAGTCGAAGCGCCGGGACTCGGCCTGGGCGGCCTGCAGCTCGCGCAGCCACGGCCCCAGCTCCCGGGCCCCGTCGACGACGACCCGGGTGGGCACCGTGTTGATGAAGACCCCGACCATGGACTCGACCCCGGGCAGCTCGGGAGGCCGGCCGGACACGGTGGTGCCGAACACGACGTCCCGCACGGTGCCGTACCGCGCCAGCAGCATCGCCCAGGCGCCCTGCACGACCGTGTTGAGCGTGATCCCCTGCTGCTGCGCCGCAGCGCGCAGGCGGTCGGACCGCTCGGGGGCCAGGGCGATCGACACCGACGCGGAGGACTCGGCGCGGTGGGCCTGCACCGGGTGCCGGTCCACGGGAAGGGGGGTCGGGGTATCGAACCCGGCGAGCACCCCCCGCCAGTGCCGCTCGGCCTCCCGCTGGTCCTGGTCGCGCAGCCACTGCAGGTAGTCGCGGAACGGCCGCCGCGCCACCAGGTCCGGCGCGCGCCCCGCCACGATCGCGGCGTACTGCTCGGACACCTCCCCGAACACCTGGCCCAGGCTCCAGCCGTCCAGCAGCACGTGGTGGAACGTCCAGACGAGGCAGACCTCGTCGTCGGCGCACCGGGCGATGGCCAGGCGCATCAGGGGCGGTGCGGACAGGTCGACGGGCGCGGCCCGCTCGTCGAGCGCGAGCTGCGCCAGCTCGCGCTCCCGGTCCTGCTCGGCCAGGCCGCGGTGATCCAGGTAGGTGATCGGCAGTGCGACGCGCGGATGCACCACCTGCACCGGCTCGTCGACCCCGGTCCAGACGACGCTGCTGCGCAGCACCGGGGTGCGGTCCACCACCCGCTGCCAGGCCGCACCCAGCGCACGGGGGTCGGGCACCCCGGTCAGCCGCAGCCGCGCCTGGTCGAGGTACGCCCCCGACGACTCGTCGACCAGGGTGTGGAACACCATGCCGGCCTGCAGCGGCGTCAGCGGGAGGACGTCCTCCACCCCGGCGCCGTCGCCGACGATCCGGTCCACCTGCGCCTGGTCCAGCCGGGCCAGCGGGAAGTCCGACGGGGTGCGCCCACCGGCGCCCGGCCCGGCGCAGTGCTCGACGATGTCCCGCAGGGCCCGGGCCATCGCCTCGGCGAGGCCGCGCACGGTCGCCTCGTCGTGGACCTCACCGGAGTACAGCCAGGACAGCTCCAGCTCCCCGTCGGCCACCACGCCGACGACGTCGAGCAGGTGGGAGCGCACGCTGTCGGGTGCCTGGTCCTGCCAGTCGCCGGTGCCGCGGGCCCGGTAGAGGCCGTCGGCGGCGCCGGCCACGTCCCACTGCCCGTGGTAGTTGAAGCTGATCTGCGGCAGCAGGCGGTCGGCGAGCTCGACGGCGCCGGCGAGGTGGCGCAGGGCCCCGTAGGACAGGCCCCGGCTCGGCACGGCCCGCAGCTGCTCCTTGGTCGACTTCAGCAGCGCGCCCCAGTCCGGCCCCCCGTCGGGCCCGGCCGCGGGGACGGTCAGCACGAGCGGGAACTGCGCGGTGAACCAGCCGATCGTGCGCGAGAGGTCGACCCCGTCGAGGATCTCCTCCCGGCCGTGGCCCTCCATCGCGACCGGCACCCGGTCGCGCCCGGTCCAGCGGGCGAGCACCACGCCCAGCGCGCTCAGCAGCACGTCGTTGACCTGCGTGCGGTAGGTCCCCGGCACCCGGTGCAGCAGGGCGTCGGTGTCGTCCCGGCCCAACCGCACCGACACCGCGCGCCGGGAGCCCTCGGTGTTGCGCCCGGGGCGGTCCACCGGCAGCGCCGAGCGATCGGGCCGGGCGGAGTCGGGCTGGGCGGCCCAGTACGCCAGGTCGTCGTCGAACGCCCCGGATCGGACGTGCTCGGCCATCCGGTGCGCCCACTGGGCGAACGGGGTGCCGACGGGCTGCAGCGCCACCGGGCGCCCGGTGCGCGCCTGCTCGTAGGCCGTCTCCAGGTCCTCCAGCAGGATCCGCCAGGACACCCCGTCCATCACGAGGTGGTGCACGGCCAGGAACAGCTGCGGGCGGTGCCCCGTCGCGAACAGCACCGCGGCCAGCAGCGGCCCGGCCGCCGGGTCCAGGCCGGCCGCGGCCGCGGTGGCGATCTCCGCGACGGCGGCCCGGCGCCGCGCGTCGTCGAGCGCGGACACGTCCTCGCGGCGCAGGAAGACGGGTACGGCGGCGGCGTCCTGGACGTCCTGGGTCCACCCGGCCGGGCCGTCCGCGGGGACGAACCGCGTCCGCAGGGCGTCGTGGTGGGCCACCACCGCGGTCAGCGCCCGGGCCAGTGCCTGGTCGTCGAGGTCCTCGGCGAGCTCCACGAGCGTGGACATCGCCCAGTGGGACGTGGCGCCGTGCGTGCCGAGGAACCAGCGCTGGATGGGGGTGAGCGGCGCGGGTCCGGCGAGCACCCGGTGCCCGGCGGCCTCGGGTGCGGGGCGGGCGTCGACCGCGGCGGCGAGCTCGGCGACCGTCTGGTGCAGGAAGATGTCCTTCGAGCTCAACCGGAGCCCGACGAGCCGGGCCCTGGACACCATCTGGATGCTGAGGATGGAGTCCCCGCCCAGGGCGAAGAAGTTGCCCGCCACGCTCACCTGCTCGGTGCCGAGCACGTCGGACCAGATGCGCGTCAGTTCCAGCTCCGTCGGCGTGCGCGGCGCCACGAACTCCTGGTCGGCGGCGGGTGCGGGGTCCGGCGCGGGCAGGGCCCGGCGATCGAGCTTGCCGTTGGCGTTGAGCGGCAGCCGATCGAGGAGCACGAAGGCGGTGGGCACCATGTAGTCGGGGAGCGACCGCGCGAGGTGGGCCCGCAGCGCGGCGGGGTCGGCGGTGGCGCCCGGCGCCGCCACGAGGTAGGCCACGAGGCGCTTGCGTCCGGGCTCGTCCTGGCGGGCGACGACGACGGCCTCGGCGAGCTCGTCGCGGCCCAGCAGCGCGGCCTCGATCTCGCCCAGCTCGATCCGGAACCCGCGGATCTTGACCTGGTCATCGGCGCGTCCCAGGAACTCCAGCTCACCGGCGCCGGTCCAGCGCACGACGTCACCGGTGCGGTACATCCGCTGCCCCGCCGGTCCGAACGGGCAGGCGAGGAAGCGCTCCGCGGTGAGACCCGGGCGGCCGAGGTAGCCGCGGGCCAGCCCGGCGCCGGCGATGTGCAGCTCGCCGGGCACCCCGACGGGCACCGGGCGCAACGCCGCGTCGAGCACGAAGACCCGCATGTTGTCCAGCGGCCGCCCGATCGGGACCGCTTCGGGCACCTCCTCGGCGGCGGCCATGGGCCGGGCGGTGGCGTAGGTGGTGGTCTCGGTGGGGCCGTAGACGTCGAACACGACCAGCCCGGGGCAGGCCCGCAGCACCCGGCGGATCGCGGCCGCCGGGACGATCTCACCGCCGGTCCACACCTCCCGGGCTCCGGTGAGGCAGCCCGGCTGCTCCTGCGCCACCATCCGGAACAGCCCCGAGGTCAGGAACAGCCCGGTCACCGCGTGCCGCTCGATCATGGCGCGCAGCACGTGCACGTCGACGTCCCCCGGCGGGGCCACCACGACCTGGCCGCCGCCGAGCAGGGGCACCCACAGCTCGTAGGTCGAGGCGTCGAACGCCAGCGGGGAGTGCAGCAGCACCCGCGCGTGCGCCCCGGTGCCGAAGCGCCGCTCCGCGGCCAGCGCCACCACGTCGCGGTGGCGCACCGCCACCCCCTTGGGGGTGCCGGTCGAGCCGGAGGTGTACTCGACGTAGACCAGGTTGTCGGGATGCAGCGCCACCACCGGCGGATCGACCGGCCCGTCACCCGTCGAGCCCGGGGTGAGCCGGATGACGGGCCCGGCGTGGATCTGCCCGGCGGTCCGCGCCCACCGGTCGTCGGTCAGCAGGATCGACGCCCCCGCCCCGGCCAGCAGCGTGCGCATCCGCTCGACGGGTGCCCGCAGGTCCAGGGGCAGGTACGCCCCGCCCGCCTTGACGACCGCGACCGCGGCGACCACCAGCTCCAGCGAGCGCTCCGCCAGCAGACCCACCCGGTCCTCCGGCCGGACCCCCAGCTCGACGAGCTGGTGGGCCAACCGGTTGGCCCTGGCGTCGAGCTCGGCGAAGGTCAGCTCGGTCACCCGGCCGGCTCCCCCTTCCACCCCCGCGCCCACCACCGCCACCGCGTGGGGCGTGCGGCGCACGCGGTCGGCGAGCAGGGCCGCGACGGTGCCCTCGGGCAGGTCTCGCGCAGTGGCGTTCCACTCCACCAGGACCTGCCTGCGCTCCGCGGCCGGCATCCACGCCAGCTCCGCCAGCGGGCGGTCCGGGTCGGCGACGGCGGACTCGACGAGCACGAGCAGGTGCCCGACCATCCGTTCGACCGTGGCCGCGTCGAACAGGTCGGTGTTGTACTCCACGGCGAGGGCGAGGCCGCCGTCCCCGTCGCGCTCCTCGAACTCCCAGGTCAGGTCGAAGTTGGCCGCGCGACGGGACAGGGCCACGTCCTCGGTGCGCAGCCCGGCGAACTCGGGGGTTCCCCGCCGGCTGTTCTGCAGGACCACCATCACGTCGAAGAGCGGGTTGCGGCTCGCGTCCCGCTCGGTCTGCAGCGCGTCGACGAGCTGGTCGAACGGCACCTCGTCGTGCTCGAAGGCATCGAGCACGGTTGTCGTCACCGCGGTGAGGAACTCGCGGAAGGTCGCTGCGCGGTCCACGGTGGACCGCAGCACGACGGTGTTGACGAAGAACCCGACCGCCCGGTTGAGCTCGGAGCGGTTGCGGCCGGAGACCGCGGTGCCCACGGCGACGTCGTCCTGGCCGGCGTAACCGGCGAGCAGCACCTGGCAGGCGGCGACCAGCGCGGTGAACAGGGTGGTCTCCTGCGCGCGGGCGAGCTCGCCGAGTGCCGCCGCGGTCCCGGCGGGCACCACGACCTCGTGCACCGCCCCGGCGGACGTGCGCATCGCCGGCCGCGGCCGGTCGGTCGGCAGCTGCAGCGGGTCGAGCCCGGCCAGGTGGCGCGTCCACCAGTCGAGCTGGGTGCTCGGGCCCGGTCCGGACGTCCGGGCGCGCTGCCAGGCCGCGAAGTCCGGGTACTGCACCGGGGGCGGCGGCAGCACGTCCGGGCCGTCGAGCGCCGTCCCGGTGAGGGCAGCCCGGTAGAGCGCGCCCAGCTCCTCGAGCAGGACACCCATCGACCAGCCGTCGGTGACGATGTGGTGGGCGGTGAGCAGCAGCACGTGCTCGTCGTCGGCCAGCCGGACCAGCAGCGAGCGGAACAGGGGACCCTCGCGCAGGTCGAAGGGGCGGGCGTACTCGGCGTCGAGCACGCGCTCCAGCTCGCCGCGCCCGGGGCCGGACGGCGCCGACAGGTCGACCACCGCCGTG
>DASQMQ010000046.1:0-9373 GCA_035645455.1 Pseudonocardia sp. | reverse complement strand
GGCGACCGGCGTCCCGCTGCGGAGGCCCCGGGGCAGGACGGCCGGCCCGCCGGCGCGCCCGCCGCCGTCCCGCAACTCGACGCCGCCGCCGTCCGCCGGGCCTGGCCGGAGGTGCTGGCCGCGGCCAAGGAGCGCAAGAAGCGCACGGCGGCGCTGCTGGTCAGCGCGACCGTGCGGGCGGTGGAGGGCGACACCCTGGTCCTCAGCATCGGCACCCCACCGCTGGCCCGGCTGCTGTCCGAGCAGAGCAACACCGACGTGATCGCCGAGTCGCTGCACGCGGTGCTCGGGGTGCGCTGGCGGATCCGCTGCGAGCACGGCGACGGCGCGCCCGCGCCCACCTCGGCGGAACCGCCGCGCGGTCCGGCGCGGGACCAGCCCGGCGCCCGTCCGGGCCGGCCGACCGACCGGCCCGAGCAGCCGGCCCAGCGCCGCCCGTCCCGCCCACCGCCCACCCGGCGCTCCGCGGCACCGGACGACGGCGTGCCGCTGCCCCCCGAGCCGCCCGACGAGGAGGCCCCGCCCGACGACGAGGAGGCCATGCTGGCCGAGGCGGCCGCCGACACCGCCGCGCCCGCGCAGCGCCGCGATCCCGAGGAGGCCGCGATCGAGCTGCTCAGCGCGCAGCTCGGGGCCCGGGCCTTTGATCAGGACCGGGCGTAGGCTCCGCTGACGTGTCCACCACCGAGGAGCGGACCGACGTCCTGGTCGGCCTGACCGCCGCCCAGGTCGCCGACCGAGTCGCCGCCGGCCAGACCAACGACGTGCCGGCCAGGGCCAGCCGCAGCGTCGGCGAGATCATCCGGGCGAACGTGTTCACCCGGTTCAACGCGATCGTCGGCGTGCTGTTCGCGATCATCCTGGTGATCGGGCCCATCCAGGACGGCCTGTTCGGCTTCGTGATCATCATCAACACGCTGATCGGGGTGGTCCAGGAGCTGCGGGCCAAGCGCACCCTGGAGCGGCTGGCGATCATCGGCGAGGCCCGCCCGATCGTCCGTCGGGACAGCCGGGCGGTCGAGGTGTCGCCGCACGCGGTCGTCCTCGACGACGTGATCGAGCTGGGTCCCGGCGACAAGATCGTCGTCGACGGGGTGGTGCTCGCCGCGGCCGGTCTGGAGGTCGACGAGTCGCTGCTCACCGGCGAGTCCGACCCGGTGCACAAGGAGCCCGGCGACCCGCTGATGTCGGGCAGCTTCGTCACCGTCGGCACCGGCGCGCAGCAGGCCACCAAGGTCGGCCGGGCCGCCTACGCCGCGCAGCTGGCCGAGGAGGCCAGCCGGTTCACCCTGGTCGACTCCGAGCTGCGGGCCGGCATCAACAAGATCCTGCAGATCATCACCTACCTGCTGGTCCCGGCGGCGGCACTGATCATCTGGAGCCAGTTCCGCACGGCCGGCACCGAGATCGACGACGCCCTGCGCGGGATGGTCGCGGCGCTGGTGCCGATGGTGCCCGAGGGTCTGGTCCTGCTGACCAGCATCGCCTTCGCGGTCGGCGTGGTCCGACTGGGTCGGCGGCAGTGCCTGGTCCAGGAGCTGCCGGCGATCGAGGGCCTGGCCCGGGTGGACGTCGTCTGCGCGGACAAGACCGGCACGCTCACCGAGAACGGCATGCGGCTGGCCGAGGTCCGGGTGTTCCCCGGCCACGACGAGGCCGCGCTGCGCGCGGTGCTCGGCGCCATCGCCGCGGCCGACCCGCGGCCCAACGCCAGCCTGGGCGCGGTCGCCGAGGCGTGCCCGTCGCCGGGCTGGACGCCGACCGCGGCGGTCGCGTTCTCCTCGGCCCGCAAGTGGAGCGGAGCCAGCTTCGAGGGGGCCGGGCACTGGGTCCTGGGCGCGTCCGACGTGCTGCTGCCCGCGGGCAGCCCGGAGCGGGCCGAGGCGGAGCGGGTCGGCGCGACCGGGCTGCGGGTGCTGCTGCTGGGCCGCACCCCGACCGCTCCGGACGCCGACGCGGCGATGGTCGTCGAGCCCGCCGGGCTGGTGGTCCTGCAGCAGCGGGTTCGCGCCGAGGCCAAGGCCACGCTGGCCTACTTCGCCGACCAGGACGTCACGGTCAAGGTCATCTCCGGGGACAACGCGCTGTCGGTCGGCGCCGTCGCCGCCTCGCTGGACCTGCCCCGGGCCGACGCCCCGGTCGACGCCCGGGAGCTGCCCAGCGAGCGCGAGGAGCTGGCCACCGCGCTGGACGACGGCACCGTGTTCGGGCGGGTCACCCCCGCCCAGAAGCGCGACATGGTCGGCGCGCTGCAGTCGCACGGGCACACCGTGGCGATGACCGGCGACGGGGTGAACGACGTGCTCGCGCTCAAGGACGCCGACATCGGCGTGGCGATGGGCTCGGGCAGCCCGGCCACCCGGGCGGTGGCCCAGATCGTGCTGCTGGACAACTCCTTCGCCACCCTGCCGCACGTCGTCGCCGAGGGCCGGCGGGTGATCGGCAACATCGAGCGGGTCTCGAACCTGTTCCTGACCAAGACGGTCTACTCGGTGCTGCTGGCCATCGCGATCGGGGTGATCGGGGTGCCGTTCCCGTTCCTGCCCCGCCACCTCACCGTGATCGGCGCCCTGACCATCGGCATTCCGGCGTTCTTCCTGGCCCTGGCGCCGAACACGGAGCGCGCCCGGCGCGGGTTCGTGCGCCGGGTGCTGCGGCTGGCCATCCCGTCCGGGGTGATCATCGGCGCGGCCACCATCACCACCTACCTGATGGCCCGCGCGGACACCACCGCCACGCCGATCCAGCAGAGCACCGCCGCGGTGGTGGTGCTCTACCTGGTGGCGACCTGGGTGCTGATCGTGGTGGCCCGGCCGTTCGCCTGGTGGAAGGCGGCCATGATCGTCGCGTCGCTGGCCGCGTTCGGCCACGCGCTGTTCTCACCGTGGATCTTCGGCCGGGACTTCTGGCAGCTCGACCCGGGCCACCCCGCCACCCTGCTGCCCGGCCTGGTGGTCGCCGCGGTGGCCGCCGTCCTGGTCGAGATCGCCTACCGGATCGTCGACCGCCTCCGCACCTGACCACCCCCACCCCCCACCCCGCCGGGCCCGACCCCGCCCACGTTCAGGAAGGCCACCTTCAGGTCCGCAGAGGGCAGGAAGGTGGCCTTCCTGAACCTCGGCGGTTCAGGAAGGTGGCCTTCCTGAACCCCGGGCGGGCGGCGACCGTCAGGGGAGCGCGGCGAGGTAGGTGAGGATGCCGGTGGCGATGGCGTCGGCGTAGCGCTGGCGGCCCTCCGGAGTGGAGACCAGGGCGGCTTCGGCGGGGTTGCGCATGTTGGCGCACTCGACCAGGGCGGTCGGCCGGGTCGAGTGGTTGAGCCCGGCCAGGTCGGGGCGCGGGGAGAGGCCCTCGCGTCCGGTGTAGTCGGAGTCGGGGAAGCCGCTCGCGCGCATCGCGTCGCGCAGGGCGGTGCCGAGCGCCCACGACGGTGCGTCCTGGGCGGGGTGCAGCGGCGGGTCGGCCAGCGCGACGTGGAAGCCGCTGTGCTCCGGTCGGGAGCCGTCGGCGTGCACCGAGACCACCGCGTCGGCGTCGGCGGCCTCACCGGCCCGGCCGCGCTCGTCGACGCACGGGCCGACGCCGGTGTCGTCGGCGCGGACCAGCACCACCCGCACCCCCGACTCGGTCAGCCGCTGCGCGACCCGGTCGGTGACGTCGAAGGTGAAGGCGTGCTCGGGGTACCCGGCGTCGGTGGCGGTGCCGGTGGTGTTGCACGCCTTCGTGCCGCCGCGGCCGTCCGGGACCGGGCGGCGGATCTCGGCGGGGTGCGCCCCGTTGCCGCCGTTGTGCCCGGCGTCCAGCACGACGACCGGCGGATCCGGCGCGGCGGTCGGGGAGGGCGCCGGGACGAGCCCGCTGGCGGTAGCGGCCCGCGGGTCCGGGGCAGGGGTGGCCGGTGGCGGGGCGACCGCGCAGGCGGCAGCGCCGAGCAGCACCGCACAGACCGCACACCGTGCGACCGCACGGCGGAGCGCCGCGCCGGGTGCCGGGCGCCGGCGCGGCACGACCGCGCGCGGCGCGGCGGGGCGGGCGCTGGACACGCGACCCAGGGTGTCACGGCTACCCTGGGCGACAGACCGGCGCCGCCGCGACGCGCCGCGCACGACTTGCGAGGAGACCGCTGGTGCAACCGGGGCAGCCTGACATGCAGATGATCTTGCAGCAGGCCCAGAAGATGCAGGAGCAGCTGATGGCCGCCCAGGCCGAGCTGGCCACGGCCGAGGTCATCGGCCAGGCCGGCAACGGCCTGGTGCAGGTCACCATGACCGCCGCGCAGGAGGTGCGGGCGGTGCGCATCGACCCGCAGATCGTCGACCCCGAGGACGTCGAGACCCTGCAGGACCTGGTGGTCGGGGCCATCCAGGACGCCTCGCGGGCCGCGCAGGAGCTGCAGGCGGAGAAGATGGGCCCGCTGGCCGGGGGCCTGGGCGGCGACCTCGGCCTGCCCGGCCTCGGTTAGGTCGTGTTCGAGGGACCGGTCCAGGACCTGATCGACGAGCTGGGCCGGCTGCCGGGGGTCGGGCCGAAGAGCGCCCAGCGGATCGCGTTCCACCTGCTGGCCGCCGACCCGGTCGACGTGTCCCGGTTGCAGGAGGTCCTGCAGCGGGTCAAGCAGGGGGTCCGGTTCTGCGAGGTGTGCAGCAACGTCTCCGAGCGGGAGCGCTGCCGCTACTGCTCCGACGCCCGCCGCGACCCGACCGTGGTCTGCGTGGTGGAGGAGCCGAAGGACGTGCTGGCGGTGGAGCGGACCCGCGAGTTCAAGGGCCGCTACCACGTGCTCGGCGGGGCGCTGGACCCGCTGGCCGGGGTCGGCCCGGACGGGCTGCGGATCCGCGAGCTGCTGGCCCGCCTCGGCGGCACCGGACCGGCGACCGACGAGACCGAGATCGCCGAGGTGATCATCGCGACCGACCCGAACACCGAGGGCGAGGCGACCGCGACCTACCTGGTGCGGCTGCTGCGCGACTTCCCCGGACTGTCGGTCACCCGCCCGGCCAGCGGCCTGCCGATGGGCGGCGACCTCGAGTTCGCCGACGAGCTCACGCTCGGCCGGGCGCTCACCGGGCGCCGCGCGGTCTGATCCGGGCCCGGTTGCACCGGGCGCCGGACGGGGTTCCGGGCGGCGCCGGCCGGAACCCCGCGTTCGACGCCACGCGATCACTCCCCGGGAACGCGCCGCATCAGTCGTCGTCCCAGCTGTCGGGCTCGGCGTCGAGCCGCTCGTCGACACCGTGCAGCTCCAGGACCCGTGCCTCCCACTGCTCGCGGCGTTCCGCGGCGATCCGGCGCCAGCCCGCCGCCTGCCGGGCGTCCACGACGCCGACGACGACTGCGACCAGTCCGATCAGGACGATGCCCGCGACGATCAGGGAGATCACGTGGACCACCGCCCCGGGTGCCCGCGGGTGGTGCCGGTCTTCCCGTCGGAAACCATCATCGATCCCCTTTCCCGTGTGACGTCCCGGCTGGTCACCGGACGGCGGAGGTTCCCGGTCAGCAGCCGGGACGGGAGGCGGGCACCCTGGGTCGCGGGATGCCGCGTGGAGTGGGACCGGGGGGTGGGCGCGTGCCGGAGAATCGTCACGTTGGCCTCCTCTCCCGGGATGCCAGCGCATCGGGTGGCGGATACCACCGCTCGACGGCTGGTGTTTAGATTGCCCGAGGACAGTGCTGTGTGCAATTGCATTCGGGCGCTGACCGGCACAATCACCCGCCCGCCGCAGCGGCGGGTCGAGCCGGCACGGGAAGGGGCCATGGGAGCACCGCAGAGTCCGACGGGTTCCCGGCGCAGGCTGGGAGCGGAACTGCGTCGGCTGCGCACCGAGGCGGGGCTGACCCTGGACGAGGTCGCCGAGCAGATGACCTGTTCGACCTCGAAAATTTCCAGGTTGGAAACGGGGAAGGGGATTCCCAAGCTGCCCGACGTCCGCGAGTTGATGCGCATCTACGGCGTGAGTTCCGAGACCGAGCAGGACATGCTGGTGCGGCTGGTCCGCGACGGGCGCGAGCACGGCTGGTGGGAACCGCTGACCGAGGGCGTGACGCCGGAGCGGTTCGTGCTGGACATGCCGAGCCGGTACCCGGCGCTGGAGACCGAGGCCTCCCTGATCAGGTCCTTCGACATCGCGGTCATCAACGGCCTGCTGCAGACGCCCGCCTACGTCCGCGAGGTGATGCGCTCACTGCTCAGCCGGCACACCCCGGCCGAACTGGACCGCCTCGTCGAGCTGAGGCTGCGGCGCCAGCAGGCGCTGTTCGCCGCGGAGCAGCCGCTGCGCCTCGAGGTCGTCCTGGACGAGGCGGTGCTGGCCCGGGTGGTCGGCGGACCGGAGGTGATGGCCGAGCAGCTGGGCGTCGTCCTGGAGCGCTCCCTGCTGCCGAACGTGGCGGTCCGGGTGCTGCCCTTCGACGCCGGACACCACCGGGCCCACGTCGGGACGTTCGTCATCCTCCGGTTCCCCGCCGGCACCGGGGCCGATGTCGTCTACGTCGAGGGGCACGCCGGCGAGAGCTACCTGGAGAACGAGCCCGACGTGCAGCGGTACACCACGATCCTGGAGGACGTCATCGACCGCGCCCTGCCGCCGGAGGACTCCCGCGCGGTGGTGGCGCGCTACCGCCAGGACTTCCTGGACCGCGTCGCCGCGGTGCCCCGCCAGCAGGTCTTCCAGGGCGACTGATCGTCAGGACAGTGTTACTCGGGGTAGCGAGACGCGGTCGGCCTGCTCACTCCGCCGGGTGGCCGACGGGCGTCGCGGACCGGCATTCGAACACGCATCGTGGCGGTGGTCCTGATGACTGCGGTCCGGCGGACACGATCGCGGACTGCTTCCGCACGACCCGTGCGCACCGGGTGGACGCACGTGCAGCCGAACGTGCAGGCTGGTATATATTCCGCGCTCGGAACGTGATCGGCCGCGGGTTCAGCCCTGGACTGGCCCACGTTCCGCGCCACCAACCAGCGTGAATACGTGCCTGAGAGGCTCCCCCGTGATCGAGTTCAAGATCAGTTCGTTCTGCTCCTCCGGCGGCTGCGTCGAGGTCGGACACTCGTCCGCCGCCGACGCCGTCATCGTCCGGGACAGCAAGGACCCGATGCGCAGCGTGTCGCTCCGCTTCTCCTCGGCTCAGTGGTTGGCTTTCACGGAGGGTGTTCGTCGCGGGGACTTCGACGGAGAGTGACCACGTGCGGGTCGGTTGGCGGTCGCTCGGCGTGAGGCGAGCGGGCAACCGTGTCGAGGCTGTAGCGGAACCGTGACGCGAACAACTACCGATCGGTATCCGCGGCGAATAGCGTCTGCGGTCTCCTACGAAGAGGTGCCCGCATCATGAGACCAGCCCGACGCCTACCCGTGGTGTGTGCCGCGGCCGTGCTCGCCGTCACGCTCGCCGCCTGCGCGACATCGGAGCGATCCGACACCGGGGAGGAAGGCGGCGCCGGTCAGACCGGCGGCACGTTCGTCTTCGGCGCGCCCGGAGCGCCGGACAACTTCGACCCGATCTTCGCCCAGGACGGGGAGACGTTCCGGCCCGCGCGCCAGATCTACGACACGCTGATCACCTACAAGCAGGGGACGGCGGACCTGGAGCCCGGGCTGGCGTTGGAGTGGACGCCCAACGCCGACTTCACCGAGTGGACCTTCAAGCTCCGCGAGGGCGTCAAGTTCCACGACGGCACGGACTTCAACGCCGAGGCGGTCTGCTTCAACTTCAACCGATGGGTCAACCTGCCCAACGCGGCGGCGCAGACCCAGGCGATCTACTACAGCGACACCTTCGAGGGCTTCACCACCAACGCGACCGACACGACCGGGGCGCCGGTGTACAACTCGTGCACCGCGCCGGACCCGGCCACCGCGGTGGTCAAGCTGAACAAGGCCAAGGGCGCGTTCCCGGCCGCGTTCGGGCTGACCTCGCTGTCGATGTCCAGCCCGACCGCGCTGCAGCAGTACGAGGCGGACAAGGTCGAGCAGAGCGGTGAGGCGTTCACCTACGGCGCCTACGCCACGGACCACCCGACGGGCACCGGTCCGTTCAAGTTCGAGAGCTACGACCGCACCGCCAACGTGATCACCCTGGCTCGCAACGACGACTACTGGGGCGAGAAGGCCAGGATCGACAAGCTGATCTTCAAGGTCATCTCGGACGAGAACGCGCGCAAGCAGGAGCTGCAGGCCGGCACGATCGACGGCTACGACTACCCGTCGCCCGCGGACTGGGGCTCGCTGAAGAACGACGGCTACCAGGTGCTGGTCCGGCCGGTGTTCAACATCCTCTACCTGGGGATCAACCAGAAGAACAACCCGGCGCTGCAGGACGTGCGGGTGCGCCAGGCCATCGCCTACGCCACCGACCGCGAGGCGCTGGTGCGCACCCAGCTGCCCGAGGGGGCCAAGGTGGCCACCCAGTTCCTGCCCGAGACCGTGGACGGCTACGCAGCCGACCTGGAGCCGATCCCGTACGACCCGGAGCGGGCCAAGGCGCTGCTCGCCGAGGCCGGCCAGTCGAACCTGACGGTCAACTTCTACTACCCGACCGAGGTCACCCGGCCGTACATGCCGAACCCGACCAACATCTTCACCGCGCTGGCGGAGAACCTGCGCCAGGCGGGGATCACGGTCAACCCGGTGCCGCAGCCGTGGAACGGCGGTTACCTGGACTCGGTGACCGCGAACGGTACCCACGACCTGCACCTGCTCGGCTGGACCGGTGACTACAACGACGCCGGCAACTTCGTCGCCAACTTCTTCGGGCGACCCGAGCCGGAGTTCGGGCTCACCGACCCGGCGATCTTCTCCGAGATCGGCGCGGCCGACGCCACGGTCGACCCGGCCGCGCACGCCGCGGCCTACGAGCAGGTCAGCCGCGAGCTGATGACCACCTACCTGCCGGCCGTCCCGCTGAGCAGCTCGCCGCCGGCGCTGGTCGTGCGGGACAACATCAGCGGGGTGATCCCGTCGCCGCTGACCGACGAGCGGTTCTACACGGTCAGCAAGAACTGACCGGTCGGACCCCGGGTGGCACCGCCGCGGAGGCGGTGCCACCCTCGTCCGTCGGCGGGACATCGTGGTGGGATCGGGATCGGGATCGGTTGCGGCGGGCGACGCCGCGCCGGGAGATGACGTGTCGGAGGGGGGCTCGTGCTGCGCTTCGTGCTGAGACGGCTGCTGCAGGTGATCCCCACGCTGCTGCTGCTGTCGCTGCTGGTGTTCGCCTGGTTGCGGGCCCTGCCGGGAGGCCCGGCGTCGGCGTTCCTCGGTGACCGCGCCACACCGGAACGGATCGCCGATCTGAACCGGGTGCTCGGCCTGGACCAGCCGATCATCGTGCAGTACGGCCGGTTCCTGGGCCGGATGCTGTCCGGCGACTT
>DASQMQ010000045.1:0-12750 GCA_035645455.1 Pseudonocardia sp. | reverse complement strand
GCGAGATCGGCCTGCGCACCGGCCGCTACACCAGCCCGCACCTGCAGCGGGCCACCGAGCGGATCAACATCGACAACCGGCCGGTCACCGCCGAGCGCTACGTGCAGGTCTTCCGGGACGTGGCCCCGTTCGTCGACCTGGTCGACCAGCGCCAGCCGGTGCGGCTGTCGAAGTTCGAGATCCTCACCGCGATGGCGTTCGCCGCCTTCGCCGACGCCCCGGTCGAGGCCGCGGTGCTGGAGGTCGGGCTGGGCGGTCGCTGGGACGCCACCAACGTCGCCGACGGCAGCGTCGCGGTGGTCACCCCGATCGGCCTGGACCACGCCCAGTACCTGGGCACCGACGTGCTCGGGATCGCCCGGGAGAAGGCCGGCATCATCAAGCCGGGTGCGGTCGCCGTGCTCGCCGCCCAGGACAAGGCGGTGGCCGAGGTGCTGGTGGAGCGCTGCGTCGAGGTCGACGCCCAGGTCGCCCGGGAGGGCGCGGAGTTCGGCGTGCAGGACCGGGAGATCGCCGTCGGCGGGCAGCGGCTGGCCCTGCGCGGGCTCGGCGGCGCGGTGGACGACATCTTCCTGCCGCTGCACGGTGAGCACCAGGCCAGCAACGCCGCGATCGCACTGGCCGCGGCCGAGGCGCTGGTCGGGGCCGGGCCGCGGCAGCCGCTGGACCCCGAGGCCGTGCGCGCGGCGTTCGCCTCGGTGATCTCGCCGGGCCGGCTGGAGCGGCTGGCCGCCGGGCGGGGTACGCCGACCGTGCTCACCGACGCCGCGCACAACCCGTCCGGCGCCCGCGCCCTGGCCGCCGCGCTGACCAGCGAGTTCCGCTTCACCCGGCTGGTCGGGGTGCTCGCGGTCATGCGCGACAAGGACGTCCGCGGGATCCTGCAGGAGCTGGAGCCGGTGCTGCACGAGGTCGTGGTCACCACCAACTCGTCGGCCCGGGCGATGGATCCCGACGAGCTGGGCGCGCTGGCCGTGGAGGTGTTCGGCGGGGCGCGGGTCAGCGTCGAGCCGGTGCTGGCCGCCGCCGTCGAGCAGGCCGGCGAGCTGGCCGAGGAGGCCGGCGAGTCCGGCGTCGGGGTGATCGTCACCGGGTCCGTGGTGACCGCGGGGGAGACCCGCACGCTGTTCGGCCGGGAACCGGCGTGACCGCGCCGGAGGAGCCCGCCGCCCGGCCCGGCCCGGCCGCGCCGGACCCGATGAAGGGCCTGCGCGGGGTGTACGCCGCGACCCTGGTCCTGGAGTCGATCGTGGTCGCGCTGGCGCTGCTGGTGCTGCCCAAGTTCGGCGCCGGGGCCACCGGCCCGGCCGTCGCGGTGATCGCCGGGCTGGCGGTCGCCATGCTGGTCGCGGCCGGACTGCAGCGCCGCCCGTGGGGGCTGGGGCTGGCCCTGGCCCTGCAGGTGGTGATGATCGCCTGTGGGTTCCTGGTGCTCGCCCTGGGAGCGCTGGGCGTGGTGTTCGCCCTGGTGTGGGTGGGGATCCTGCTGATGCGCCGCGACCTGCTGGGCCGGATGGCCCGCGGCGAGCTGCCGTCCCAGCAGCGCGCCGGGACCGACCCGGACGGCTCCTGACCGCAGCCGCGCACCCCGGCCGGACGGCTCGACGTCGTCGGGACGGCTGCGGCGTCCGACATCCGTAAGACAATGGATCGCCCGCATCGGGACGGGCCCGGCATCCTCACCGCATGGCCACCACCACCACCGCCCGCCGTCGTCTCCTGCGTCGCCCCGCCGCCATCGTCGCGCTCGCCGTGCTCGTCGTGGCGGCGGGGGTGGGGCTGTACCTGTTCCAGCCCTGGAAGCTGGTCGTCGACCAGACCGTCTCCGAAGCGGCCCCGGTGGTCACCGCGCCGGAGGTCGTGGACACCGCCGACGCCCCGGCCGGGCCGACCGTCCTGGCCACCGGTGAACTGATCACCCACGAGCACGCGACCACCGGCTCGGTGCACCTGCTCCAGCTCCCCGACGGCTCGAAGGTGCTGCGCGTGGAGGACCTGGACACCAGCAACGGCCCGCAGCTCAAGGTGTGGCTCACCGACCAGCCGGTCATCGAGGGCCGCGACGGCTGGCACGTCTTCGACGACGGCCGCCACGTCGACCTCGGCGACCTGAAGGGCAACCTCGGCAGCGCCAACTACCCGGTCCCCGCCGACGCCGACCTCACCGGCCTGAGCAGCGTCAGCATCTGGTGCGACCGGTTCGACGTCTCCTTCGGCGCGGCCGAGCTGCGGTCGTGAGCGGGTCCCCCGGCCGCGGCCGCGGTACCCGCCCACCGGCTCAGAGCAGGCGGTCCAGGGTGACCGGGAGGTCGCGCACGCGGACGCCGGTGGCGTGGTGCACGGCGTTGGCCACCGCGGCCGCCACCCCGACGATCCCCACCTCCCCGACCCCGAGGATGCCCAGCGGAGCCGTCGGGTCGGGCTCGTCGAGGTAGCAGACCTCGATCGCGGGCACGTCGGCGTGCACCGGCACGTGGTACTCGCCCAGGCCCGGGTTCATGATCCGCCCGGTGCGCGGGTCGAGGAGGGTCTCCTCGCCCAGCGCCGCCCCGATGCCCATGACGATCCCGCCGCGCAGCTGGCTGGCCGCCGTCTTGGCGTTGACCACGCGGCCCACGTCGAAGGCCCCGACCCAGCGCGTCACGCGCACCTCGCCGGTGTCCTCGTCGACGGTCACCTCGCAGAAGTGCGCGCCGGTGGCGGCCCGCACCCACTTGCGGCGGTCGTTCAGGAAACCGGCCATGAACCGGGCCTGCCCCACGGCCGTGCGGAACCGGCTGTCCGACCCGGTGCGCGCCTCCAGGTACCCGCGCCCGGCGCGGACCAGGATCGCGGCGTAGGTCTCGCCCGCGTGCTCGGCCCCGGTCGGGGCGTCGTGGCGGAACAGCCCGCTGCGGGTGGCCCGCAGGTCGGCGGGGCGCAACCCGCGCAGCGGCGAGCCCGGCGCCCTGCGGGCCAGGTCCAGGGCCTCGCGCTTGATCCGGTCGCAGGCCTCCAGCACCGCCGCGGCCAGGCTGGCGGTCTGCCCGGACCCGCCGGCCATCGGGGCGGTCGGCTGCTCGCTGTCGCCGTGCTCGACGAGCACCGCGTCCACCGGCACGCCCAGCGCGTCCGCGGCGATCTGGGCCTGCGCGGTCGCCGCGCCCACCCCGATCTCGTGGAACGAGGAGCGCACCAGCACCGCGCCGTCGGCGTCCAGCCGCACCGAGACGTCGGCCGGGAGCTGGATCGGCATGTGGAACGCCGAGGCCACGCCCCAGCCGACCAACCGGCGGCCGTCGCGCATCGAGCGGGGCTCCGGGTCGCGCGCGGCCCAGCCGAACCGCTCGGCGCCCTGGGCGTAGACCCGGGCCAGGTTCTGCCGGGAGAACCGCTTGCCGTCGGTCGGGCTGCGCTCGGGCTCGTTGCGCGTGCGCAGCTCGACCGGGTCGACGCCCAGCTGCACGGCCAGCTCGTCGACCGCGGACTCCAGCGCGAACGAGCCGACGGCCTCGCCGGGCGCCCGCATGAAGGTGTTGGGCAGCGTGTCCATCACCGTGGTGCGGTGCTGGATCAGGACGTTCCGGGTGGCGTAGAGGTGCTGGGACTGCGACCCCACCGGCTCGGAGTTGCCACCCGTGCGGCCGACCGCGCTGGTGCCGACGTGGACCAGCGCCGTGAGCAGGCCGTCGTGCCCCGCGCCCAGCGCCACGCGCTGCACCGTGGGGGTGCGCCCGCCGACCGTGCGGAACACCGCCTCCCGGGTGAGCGCCAGCCGCACCGGGCGCTTTGTGGCCCGGGCCGCGAGCACGGCCAGCAGGGTGCCCGCCCAGACCGAGCCCTTCCCGCCGAAGCCGCCGCCGACGTAGGTGGCGATCACCCGGATGCCGGCCACCGGCACCTGGAACCGGCTCGCGAGGTGCTTGCGCACCCAGTCGATGCTCTGCGTCGCCTCGTGCACGGTCAGCCGGTCGCCGTCCCAGACCGCGGTGGTCGCGTGCGGCTCGATCGCGTTGTGGTTCTGCGGCGGGGTCGTGTACGTGAGGTCGACCGAGACGGGCGCGGCGGCCAGCGCCGCTTCCGCGTCGCCCTTCTTCGCCTCGCCGATGGTCATGATGCCGCCCTTGGCCGGCGTCGTGTCGGCCTGCGCCGCGGCGAAGTCGGTGACCGCGGGCAGCGCCTGGTACCGCACCCGCACCAGCCGGGCGGCCGCGTGCGCCGCCTCCAGCGTCTCGGCGACGACCACCGCGACCGGCTGGCCGTTCCAGTGGACCTCGTCGGTGTCGAGGTAGTTGACCCGGGTGCCGGCCGCCATCGTGCTGAGGTCGAGCAGGCTGACCTCGGGCGCCGGTGCCATCTTCGGGGCGTTGCGGTGGGTGATCACTGCGAGCACGCCGTCGACGGCCTCGGCGGCGGTGGCGTCGATGTCGGTGATCCGGCCGCGCGCGATGCCGGCGTGCACCAGGGCGGCGTGCGCGATGTCGGAGTAGGGGAACTCGGCCGAGTAGCGGGCCTCCCCGGAGGTCTTGACCGTGCCGTCGACCCGGTCGACGGGGCGCCCGACGACCGGCCCGTCGTCGGCGACCGCCTGCTCGACCGCCGGCCGGGTCTGCTCGGGTGCCTGGGTCATGCCGCACCCCCGCAGACGCGCAGCTGGCGCAGCGTGGCCACGATCGTGCGGCGGGCCAGCTCGATCTTGAAATCGTTGCCGGGCAGCCCCGTGGCCCCGGCCAGCTCGGCCTCGGCCGCCTCGCGGAAGCTCGCCTCGGTGGCCGGGGCGCCGGTCAGCACCCGCTCGGCCTGGTGGGCGCGCCAGGGCTTGGGGGCGACGCCGCCCAGCGCGATCCGGACCGCGGACACGGCGCCGTCCTCGACGTCGAGGGCCGCGGCCACCGAGACCAGGGCGAACGCGAACGAGGCCCGGTCGCGCACCTTGCGGTAGCGCGAGGTCGCCGCGACCGGCGACGCCGGGACCTCCACGGCGGTGATCAGCTCGTCGGCCGCCAGCTCGGTCTCCAGGTGGGGCGTGTCGCCCGGCAGCCGGTGCAGCTCGACCAGCGGGATCCGCCGGGTGCCGCGCACGCTCTCCACCTCGACCACGGCGTCCAGCGCGGCCAGCGCCACCGCCATGTCCGACGGGTGCGTGGCGATGCAGTGCTCGCTCGCGCCCAGCACCGCGTTGCCGCGGTGGAAGCCGCCGATGGCGTCGCAGCCGCTGCCGGGCTCGCGCTTGTTGCAGGCCGCGGTGGCGTCGACGAAGTACAGGCAGCGGGTGCGCTGCAGCAGGTTGCCCCCGACCGTGGCCATGTTGCGCAGCTGGCCGGACGCGCCCGACAGCAGGGCCTGGGCCAGCACCGGGTAGCGGGTGCGCACGAGCGGGTGCGCGGCCAGGTGGCTGTTGCGCACCAGCGCGCCGATCCGCAGCCCGCCGTCGGGCTGCTCGTCGACGCCGGTCAGCGGCACGGTCGAGATGTCGACCACGGTGGTGGGCCGCTCGACGTCCTGGCGCATCAGGTCGACGAGGTTGGTGCCGCCGCCGAGCAGCTTCGCGCCCGGCTGGTCGGCGATCGCGCGCACCGCCGCGGCGACGTCGGGGGCGCTGACGTAGGCGAACGGCCTCACGAGGGCACCGCCGCGGTCTCCCGGATGGCGTCGGTGATGCCGTTGTAGGCGCCGCAGCGGCAGAGGTTGCCGCTCATCCGCTCGCGGATCTCGGCGTCGGTGAGCTGCACGTCGGTCTCGGCGAGGTGCTCGGTGACCGCGCTGGGCGCGCCCGCCTCCGCCTCGGCCAGCATCCCCAGCGCCGAGCAGATCTGCCCGGAGGTGCAGTAGCCGCACTGGAAGCCGTCGGTCCGCACGAACGCCTGCTGCAGCGGGTGCGCGACGCCCTCGATGGTGGTGATCTCGCGCCCGCCGTACTGCACGGCCAGCGCGAGGCACGCGGCGATCCGCTCGCCGTCGACCAGGACCGTGCACGCCCCGCAGGCGCCCTGGTTGCAGCCCTTCTTGGTGCCGGTCAGCCCGAGGTGCTCGCGCAGCGCGTCGAGCAGGCTGACCCGCGGATCGAGCTCGACCCGGTGGGCCGTCCCGTTCACTCGCAGCTCGGTGTGAGCAAGCTGGGCTTCGGCCACGGTGGCTCCTCCTTCTCGCGTCGTCCGGGACACCCACGTTAGGGCAACGTCGTTCCCTTAACAAGAGAACGGTGTCTCCTTAAGTCGATCGCCCGGGCCGGAGGAGCTAGGGTCGGGCGATGCACACGGAGGGGACCGGCTTTCTCCGGGCCCGCCGGCCCGAGCAGAAGCGCCTGCGCGAGGCGTCCATCCTGGACGCCGCGCGGGCGTTGGCCCTGCGCGACGGCATCGGCTCGGTCAGCCTGGCCGCGATCGCCGCCGACATCGGCATGCACAAGTCGGCACTGCTCAAGTACTTCGGCACCCGCGAGGAGATCTTCCTGCGGCTGGCCGAGACCGAGTGGAACGAGTGGGCGAGCGCCACCGTCGCCGCGCTCGCTGCCGGGCCGTCCGACGAGGACCGCGTGGTCGACGTCCTGACCCGCTCCCTGGTCGATCGGCCGCTGCTGTGCCAGTTGCTCACTCACTCCACGCTCACCTTGGAGCGCAACGTCTCGCTCGACGCCGTCCGCCGGTCCAAGGTCGCGGCCACCGGCGCGGTGGCCGCGGTCTCCGACGCGCTGCACCGGACGCTCCCCGGCTTCAGCCGCGACAACTGCTTCGAGCTGCTGGGAGCCGCCGGCCTGGTGTCGGCCGGGCTCTGGCAGGTCGCCCACCCGCCCCCGGTGGTGGTGGCGCTGTACGCGGAGCCGGGCCTGTCCATCAACCTCGGCGTGCAGGCCGAGGCGGGCTTCGCCGCGTCGGTGGCCCGGTTCATCCGCGTCTACCTGGCCGGTCTGCGCCGGACCGACGGCTGACGCAGCGGGTCCACGGGTCACCCCCCCACCGTGCCCGAAGCCGGGCGCACCTGCCTGTCGTCGGGGGGCTCGGCATCGGGCCGCACGGGCCGGAAACCCCGTGGGCGTTCCCGCCCGCAGCGGTGACCATGGGCCGATGGACCGGCAGACCGACGAGATAGTCGCCTACTACACCGACCGCTACCGCGAGGACCTGCGGCTCGGCGCCCGGCCGCAGGCGCGCCTGGAACGGATCCGGACCGCGGAACTGCTCGACGCGCTGCTGCCGGCGGGCGCCCGGGTGCTCGATGTGGGCGGCGGGCCGGGTGCGTACGCGCGGGCGCTGGCCGGCGCCGGCCACCGGGTCCGGCTGCTCGATCTCACCCCGACGCACGTGGAACTGGCCCGGGCCGGCGACCCGCCGCTGGACGCGGCCGTCGCCGACGCCCGGGCCCTGCCCGAGCCGGACGCCGCCTACGACGCGACGCTGCTGCTCGGGCCGCTCTACCACCTGACCAGCGCGGCGGACCGGATCGCCGCCCTGCGCGAGGCGGTGCGGGTCACCCGGCCCGGCGGTCGGGTGGTGGCCGCGGCGATCTCGCGGTTCGCCGGGCCGATCGACTTCGCGGCCACCGCCCGGCTGTCCGACCGGCTGCTGGCCGAGGCCGGGAAGCTGCGCGTCGACGGGGTCAACGACGGCGCGAACGGCTTCACCCACGCCTACTTCCACCGCGTCGAGGAGCTGGTCGACGAGTGCCGGGCGGCCGGGCTGACGGACCTGGAGGTGCACGGCGTGGAGGGCCCGGCGTGGCCCGCGGCGGAGGCCGCGGTCGACACCCCGCAGGCCGACGCGGTGTTCGCCGGAGCGCTCGGTCTGGCCCGGGTGGTCTCCGGGGAACCGTCGCTGGTCATGGCGAGCGCCCACCTGCTGGCTACCGGCCGGGTCACCGTCCGGTGACAGGGGCTCCCGGGGTGCGCCCGCCGCGCGCCGATACGCTGCCCGGCGTGAGCGAACGCACCCTGGTCCTGGTCAAGCCCGACGGCGTGCAGCGCAAGCTGGTCGGCGAGGTCCTGTCCCGCATCGAGCGCAAGGGGCTCGACATCGTCGCGCTGGAGCTGCGCACGGTCGACGGCGAGCTGGCCGCCCAGCACTACGCCGAGCACGACGGCAAGCCGTTCTTCGGCTCGCTGCTGGAGTTCATCACCTCCGGCCCGGTGCTGGCCGCGGTCGTCGAGGGCCCGCGCGCCATCGCCGCGTTCCGCCAGCTGGCCGGCGGCACCGACCCCGTGGAGAAGGCCACCCCGGGCACCATCCGCGGCGACTTCGGCCTGGAGACCCAGTTCAACCTGGTGCACGGGTCCGACTCGGCGGAGAGCGCCGCCCGCGAGATCAAGCTCTGGTTCCCCGCCCTGTGAGCCCCGGCGCGGGCGACCGCCCGCGCCGGGTGGGTGCCACGCACCCCGATGCGGCCGCCGGGCTCGGTGCGCTGTGGACCGCGGTCACCCGGGCCGGTGGCGCGGTCGGGTTCGCCACCGGCGCCCCGGCCGAGGCGATCCGGGCCGCCGCCGCGGAGGCGGTCGAGGACGTCCGGGCCGGGCGGCTGGTGATGCTGGCGACCGGGCCCGAGCAGGCCCCGGTCGGCACGGTGTTCCTGCGCCGCGCGACCGGGGCCGTCCGCGCCCACCGCGCCGACCTGCTGCGGCTGATGGTGCACCCGGACCGGCAGGGCCGCGGGCTGGGCAGCGCGCTGCTGGACGCGGCCGTCGCAGAGGCCCGCGAGCTGGGGCTGGAGCAGTTGCTGCTGTCCACCCGCGGGGGTACCGCGCTGCCCGACTACTACGCCGCCCGCGGCTGGACCCCGGTCGGGGTGTGGCCGGGCGCGCTCCGGCTGGCCGCGGACGACGTCCGCGACGAGCACTGGTTCCAGCTGCGGCTGGGCTGAGCGCCGGGCAACCGGTCGCCGCTGTCGGGGGTCGGCCGTAGCGTGCGGACCATGGCGGACGGACTGGTGCAGGCGCGCGGGCTGACCAAGCGGTTCGGCCGGTTCGAGGCCGTCCGCGGGATCGACCTGGACGTCGGGCGCGGCGAGGTGTTCGGCTTCCTCGGCCCGAACGGCGCCGGCAAGTCCTCGGCCATGCGGATGATCGCCTGCGTGTCCCCGCGCACCGCGGGCGACCTGCAGGTCCTCGGCATGGACCCGGACCGCGACGGCCCGGCCATCCGGGCCCGGATCGGGGTGGTCCCGCAGCTGGACAACCTGGACAACGAGCTCAGCGTCCGGCAGAACCTGCAGCTCTACGGCCGCTACTTCGGGCTGTCCCGGGCCGCGGTCCGCGAGAAGGCCGTCGAGCTGCTGGAGTTCGCCCAGCTCACCGAGCGCGCCGAGGACGAGGTCGAGCCGCTGTCGGGGGGCATGAAGCGCCGACTCACCATCGCCCGCGCCCTGGTCAACAACCCGGAGCTGCTGCTGCTCGACGAGCCGACCACCGGGCTCGACCCGCAGGCCCGCCACCTGCTGTGGGAGCGGCTCTACCGGCTCAAGCGGGAGGGCGTCACGCAGATCATCACCACCCACTACATGGACGAGGCCGAGCAGCTGTGCGACCGGCTGGTGGTGATGGACGGCGGGGTGATCGTGGCCGAGGGCTCGCCGGCCGAGCTGATCGCCCGCTACGCCACCCGCGAGGTGCTGGAACTGCGCTTCTCCCCCGAGCACCGGCCGTCCGGGGAGGCGCTGGCGGCGCTGGTCGACCGGGTCGAGGAGCTGCCCGACCGGCTGCTGCTCTACACCGCCGACGGTGAGCAGGCCCAGGCCGCGGTGGCCCGCGCCGGGCACCGGCCGCTGTCGGCGCTGGTGCGGCGCTCGACGCTGGAGGACGTGTTCCTCCGGCTCACCGGCCGGACGCTGGTGGACTGATGGCCCCGCCGATCCCGCCCCCGATCCCGCCCCCGACCGTCGCCCGCTCGACCGGGCGGGTGCCCGGCCGGTGGGGCGGGGTGGCGCTGGTGGTGGAGAACCACTGGGAGTGGTACCGGCGCAACTGGCGGGCCACCGCGGTGTCCACGGTGCTGCAGCCGCTGCTGTTCCTGCTGGCCTTCGGCGTGGGGTTCGGCACCCTGGTGCAGGGCACCGGGCGGGCCGCCGAGGCCACCGGCGGCGCGGAGTACCTGGTCTGGCTCGCGCCCGGGCTGCTGGCCATGTCCGCGGTGCAGACCGCCGCGTTCGACTCCACCTACCCGGTGCTGTCCGGGTTCAAGTGGCAGCGCGTCTACTTCGCGATGACCGCAGGCCCGATCTCACCGGCCCAGGTCGCGGTGGGCCACCTGGTCTGGTTGGCGGCCAAGACGACCGGCGCCGGCGCGGTGTACCTGGTGGTGATCGGGCTGCTCGGCGGGGTCGTCGGGCCGGGCATCGTGGTGTCGCTGCTGGTCGCGGTGCTCACCGGGGCCGGGGTGGGCGCGGCCATCACCGCGTTCGCGGCCACCCTGGAGACCGAGGGCGCCGCCTTCAACACGATCTTCCGGTTCGTGGTCATCCCGATGACGCTGTTCTCCGGCACGTTCTTCCCGGTGGACCGGCTGCCCGCACCGGTGCAGCCGCTGGTGTGGATCTCCCCGCTGTGGCACGGCACCGAGCTGGCCCGGGCGGCCGCGCTGGACCGCTGGCAGCCGCTGGCCGCGCTCGGGCACCTGGCGTTCCTGCTCGCCCTGCTCGCGGTCGGAGTGGTCCTCGCCACCCGGAACTTCACCCGCAGGCTGGCCCGGTGAGCGCCGCACCGGTGACCGCGCCGGCCCCGCCCGCGGCCTGGCGGCTGCTGCCGGCCGGCGGCTACGCCGGGCGCTCGCGGATGCTGCTGCTGCGCTCGGCCACCGCGTCGCGCCGGGCCTGGCTGGCCTTCGCCTCCGGGTTCTTCGAGCCGGTGTTCTACCTGCTCGCCATGGGGCAGGGGCTGGGCTCGCTGGTCGGCGAGCTGCCCGGCCCGGACGGCACCCCGATCAGCTACGCGGCGTTCATCGCGCCCGGGCTGCTGGCCGCGTCGGCGATGAACGGCGCGGTCTTCGACTCCACCTACAACGTGTTCTTCAAGCTGAAGTACAGCCGGCTCTACGACGCGATGCTGGCCACGCCGTTGGGCCCGGTCGACATCGCGCTGGGCGAGATCGGCTGGGCGCTGCTGCGCGGTGGGCTCTACGCCGTGGGGTTCCTGACCGTGATGGCCGGGTTCGGGCTGCTGGTCTCGCCGTGGGCGCTGCTGGCGCTGCCCGTCGCGCTGCTGGTCGCGTTCGCCTTCGCCGCGGTGGGCATGGCGGCGACCTCGTTCATGCGCTCCTGGCAGGACTTCGACCTGGTCACCCTGGCCATCGTGCCGATGTTCCTGTTCTCCACCACGTTCTTCCCGCTCGAGGTCTACCCGCGCTGGATGCAGATCGTGGTGGAGTGCCTGCCGCTCTACCACGCCGTCGAGCTGATGCGCGGGCTGACGACCGGCGCGGTGTCGTTCGGGCTGCTGGGGCACCTGGCCTACTTCGTGGTCATGGCCGCGGTGGGCTCGGTGATCGCGGCGCGCCGGCTGGAGGTGCTGCTGCTGCGCTGAACCGGCCCGTTCGCCCTGGTCGACGCGGTGGGGCCGATCCGGCCGCGGCCCCGGTCCGACTGCTGTGGCCCCCGGTCGCGCCCGGGACGACAATGTGCCCATGACGGTCACCTCGCCCCGCTCCGCCCTCACCGACACCGTGCGCAGCGCGGTGGTGGCTGTGCTTGCGGTGATCCAGGTCGTGGCGGCGTGGTGGGGCGGTTCCGGCGCGGGCGGGCAGTCGGTCGGGGTGGTGGCCAACGCCTACCCGACCCCG
Organism: Pseudonocardia sp.; assembly: GCA_035645455.1. Lineage (GTDB taxonomy): Bacteria > Actinomycetota > Actinomycetes > Mycobacteriales > Pseudonocardiaceae > Pseudonocardia. The sequence goes on along the minus strand of DASQMQ010000045.1, from coordinate 1,012 downwards.
CTGCTCGCCGCCGGATGGGCGTTCGCGATCTGGGGGGTGATCTACACCGGGTTCCTGGCCTACGCGGTGTACCAGGCGCTGCCGGCCCAGCGCAGCCGCCAGGTGCACCGGGAGACCGGCTGGTGGACCGCGGCGTCGGGGGTGTTCAACGCGGGCTGGATCCTGGCGTTCGGGGCGGGCTGGCTGCCGCTGGCCGAGCTGCTGATCATCGCCCTGCTGGTCAGCCTGGCCGTGGTGTTCGGCCGGCTCAGCCGCACCCCGGCGGAGAGCCTGCTCGAGCGGATCGTGCTGCGCGGCACCATCGCGGTCTACACCGGGTGGGTGTCGCTGGCCACCGTGCTCGGCACCGCGGCCACCGGCGTGTGGATCGGGCTGCCCGGCGACGGTCCGCTGGCCACCGTGGCGGCGGTGGTCGTGCTGCTGGCCACCGTGGCCATCGTCTGCTGGGTGATCGTGTCCGGGACCGCGGTCGTCGGTTACGCCGCCGCCGTCGTGTGGGGCCTGGCCGGGATCACCCTGAACGACCCGCCGACCGCGGTGGCCGCCGCCGGGGTGGTGGCCGTCCTGATCACCATCGCGGCCGCCGTGCGCCGGGTGAGCACGGCGGGCAACCCGATGCGCGCCGCGTTCGGCTGAGCCCGACCGGCCCCGCCGCGCGTACCCTGCCCCGGTCGCGGGTCCCCGCCCGCGACCCGACCGGGAGGCAGTGAGATGACCAGGGACATGATCACCGGCAGCATCGTCGCCCTGGTCACGCCGATGCGCGAGGACGGTGGCATCGACCACGGGGCGCTGGCCGAGCTGGTCGAGCGGACGATCGGGGCCGGCACGGCCGCGGTGGTGTCGGTGGGCACCACCGGCGAGTCGGCCACCCTCGACGTCGCCGAGCACACCGACGTCATCCGGCACACCGTGCGGGTGGCCGCCGGCCGGGTGCCGGTGATCGCCGGCACCGGGGCGAACAGCACCCGGGAGGCCGTGCACCTCACCGCGGCGGCGCAGCAGGCCGGCG
>DASQMQ010000044.1:0-8721 GCA_035645455.1 Pseudonocardia sp. | reverse complement strand
GGACAGGTCGGCGAAGTCGCTGCCCGCTCGTCGGGTCGCGTCGGTCGTCGTGGTGGGGGCGGCCGGCACCATTCGTGATCACCTCGTTGCACCTGATGGCGCACCGGGGTCTCGAGCGGAGCCATATCGCGACTGTCGCGGGTGATGCCCAGGGTAGTCGACGGCAGCGGTTCTGCCCGGTGAGCGCCCGGCGCCCCGATCGGGTGAGAACGGCGCAGCGCTGCCGCTGCATGTAGCATCACGGCACCGCGGTGCCCACTCCGCATCGCGCCGCGTCCTGGGTCGGGCGTCAGCGGAGAAACGGGATCACCCGAGCAATGTCAACGCCAGTATCAGCGTCGATGTCGATGTCGATGTCAGTGCCAGCGTCCGGGCCGGAGACGCCGATACCGACGATGTCACTGATCGACGCCCGGGTTCCGGTTCGGCCCCTCCGCCTATGGTGCGGCCGGGGGCCGGGTCGTGGCTGAGCTGGGCACGGTCACCAGGACGTTGCTGGGCCTGGGCCTGGCCCGCGACGCGTCCGACGAGAGGATCCTGGCCGGTCGGATCTGCCAGGCCTGCCTGGACGGGTTGGACGTAGACGGGGCGGCGATCTCGGTGCTGACCGCGACCGCATCCCGGCAGACGCTGTGGGCCACCGACCCGATCGCGGATCGGCTCGAGGAGCTGCAGTTCAGCCTGAACGAGGGGGCTTGCATGGAGGCCGCAACGACCGGCGCCCCGGTGTTCGTCACCGACCTGGCGCGCAGCCCGCACACCGCGCGCTGGCCGGTCTTCGCCGCTGCGGTCGCCGAGCAGACCGGGATCGGAGCCCTGTACGCGCTGCCGCTGCAGTGGGGCGCGGTCAACCTCGGGGTGCTGGACCTGTACCGGCACGAACCCGGCGCGCTCACCGACGCCCAGCGGCGCGACGCGCTCAGCGCCGCCGACACCGCCGCCCTGATGCTGCTCGGGCAGCGCACCGACCCGGGGGACGGGGCCGTCGGATGGCTCGACCACGAGCTGGGCCACCGCGCGGAGGTCCACCAGGCCACCGGCATGGTGCTGGTCCAGCTCGGCATCGACGCGGCGGACGCGCTGGCGCGGCTGCGGGCCCACGCGTTCGTCCACCAGCGGCTGCTCGTCGACGTCGCGCGCGACGTCGTGGCGCACCGCCTCGTCTTCACCGAGGACATGCCGTGAACCGAGGACCCGCCGGGACCGGACCGGACACCGCTGCCCAGGACCACGCCGACGAAGGAGATGCCGCTGTGCCCGGAACGGACCGCGAGGAGCGCCTCAGCCGGGCCTTCGTGACCCTCGCCGACACCCTCGTCGCGGACTACGACGTGATCGCCCTGCTCGACCAGCTCGTCGGCCACTGCGTGTCCCTGCTGGCCGCCGACGCCGCCGGGCTGTTGCTCGCCGACCCCCGCCGCGAGCTGCGGGTAGTGGCCTCGTCCAGCGAGCAGGCCCAGGTGATGGAGCTGCTGCAGCTGCAGGCCGACGAGGGCCCGTGCCTGGAGTGCTACCGCAGCGGAGGCCCGGTCAGCGTGCCCGACCTGACCGACGCCCGGTCGCGCTGGCCCGTCTTCGCCGCCGCGGCCGAGCAGGCCGGGGCGTTCCGCTCGGTGCACGCGCTGCCCCTGCGGCTGCGCGGCGAGGCGATCGGCGCGCTGAACCTGTTCCACGGCACGCCGGGGTCCCTGCCCGACGCCGACCTGGCGCTGGGCCAGGCGCTGGCCGACGTGGCGACCATCGGGATCCTGCAGGAGCGGGCCATCCGCCGCGGCGAGGTGCTCAACGAGCAGCTGCAGTCCGCGCTGAACAGCCGGGTGGTCATCGAACAGGCCAAGGGCGTGGTGGCCCAGCTGCTGGGCGTGGGCATGGACGGCGCGTTCAACGTGCTGCGCGGCTACTCCCGCCAGCACAACCGGCGGCTGTCCGAGGTGTCCCACGCGGTGGTGGCCGGCGAGATCGTGGCGGCCGAGCTGGTGGAGACCCGGGCGCGCCTCGCGGCACCCGGCACGGGGCGCCGCCGCAGGTCGTGAGCGGCCCGGCCCCGACCCGCCCGCACGCTCACCCCGGGAGGTAGCGGGCGAGCATGGCGTTGCCGAACTTCCCCTCCGGGTCGGTCGCCCGGACCAGCCGCTCGGCGTCGGGCAGCCGCGGCCACAGCGCGCGGACGGCGTCCGGGGCGGTGCTGAAGACCTTGCCCCAGTGCGGGCGGGCGTCGAACGGGGCGAGGGCGGCCTCCACGTCCGCGACCACCGGCGCCACCGCCGCGGCGTCGGCGATCCAGGTGAAGTGCACCGCGGCGCTGTCCCGGCCGGCCGCGGGGGAGAGCCACAGATCGTCCGCGGCGATCGAGCGGACCTCGCTGACGTGCAGCACCGCCGCGATCCGCTCGGCGATGCCGTCCAGGGCGTGCAGCGCGTCGACGATCGACGCGCGCGGCAGCAGGTACTCCGACTGCAGCTCGTCGCCGCGGCTGGGCGTGAACTCGGCCCGGAAGTGCGGCAGCCGCTCGTGCCACGGGCCGGGCTCGCCGAGCTGCTGCGTGCAGTTCGCCGGGTCCTCGGTGATGATCATATGTCGGAGGCCGGTGGCGGGGGTGGCGCCGAACCAGTCCGCGCCCGGGGACGGGGCGTCGGCCCGCTGCTTGATCCAGGCCTGCTCGAACCCGGCGCCGGCCCACCGGGTGAACAGGCTGACGCTGTAGGCCGAGGACAGCGCCGCGGGCACCGCCTCGAACGGGCGCAGGCCCTCGTAGACCCACTGCCGCACGGCGAAGGTCGGGCCGATGTCCAGGGTCAGCGCGGTCACCGGGCCCAGCGCGCCCAGGGCCACCACCGAACCGGCGAAGTCGTCCTCGCCGCGGCGCACGGTGCGCAGCCCGCCGTCCGCTCCGACCAGCTCGACCGCCCGCACGGACGAGGCCAGCACCCGGTTGCCGTCCCCGGAGCCGTGGGTGCCGGTCGCGCACGCCCCGGCCACCGAGATGTGCGGCAGCGAGCCCGTGTTGGGCAGCGCGAACCCGGCCGCGTGCAGCTCCGCGCCCAGCTCGCCGTAGGTGGTGCCGGCCGAGACCGTCACCGCGCCCGCGTCCGGGTCGATCTCCACCCGGCGCGGCAGCCCCGCCACGGTGACCAGCTCCCCGGTGGTGTCGGCGATCGGGCTGAACGAGTGCCCGCTGCCCAGCACCCGCAGCCGGTCCGCGCCGGCCACCAGTTCCTGCAGCTCGGGAACCGAGACCGGGCGGTGCAGCCGGCCGGCGGCGAAGACGACGTTGCCGGCCCAGTTGGTCAGGGTCATGCCGCCAGTATCCGCCCGGCGCAGCCGGACTACCCTGTTCAGAGTGTCCATCGAGGTCTGCAACGAGTCCGGGGTCGCCCTGGACGAGTCGCTGGTCGCGTCCGTCGCGCGGCACGCGCTGGACGCCATGCACGTCAACCCGGCCGCCGAGCTGAGCATCCTGGCCGTCACCACGGAGGTGATGAGCGAGCTGCACGAGCGCTGGATGGAGGAGCCGGGCCCGACCGACGTGCTGAGCTTCCCGATGGACGAGCTCGCCGACGAGTCGCGCCGCCCGGACGCCCCGGACATGGGCCCCGCGCTGCTCGGCGACATCGTGCTGTGCCCGGAGTTCGCCAAGGCGCAGGCCCGCACGGCCGGCCACCAGCTGGCCGACGAGCTGCACCTGCTGACCGTGCACGGCGTGCTGCACCTGCTCGGCTACGACCACGGCGAGCCGGACGAGGAGCGCGAGATGTTCGCCCTGCAGAACCGGCTGCTGCGGGAGTGGCGGACCGGGCGCGAGCAGGCCGCGGCCCGCGAGGCCCAGCGGCGCAGCGACTCCGCGGTGCTGGGCACCGTCGGCCTCGAGGACGGCTGACCGCCCGGCCGTGACCACCCAGCTGATCGTCATCGCCGTCCTGCTGGTCCCGCTGGCCGGGGTGTTCGCCGCGGCCGACGCGGCCCTGAACTCGGTGTCCCGGGCCCGGGTCGAGGCACTGGTCCGGGCCGGCCGGCCGGGCTCGCGGGCGCTGTCGGCGGTGGTCGCCGACCGGCCCCGGCACGTCAACCTGCTGCTGCTCCTGCGGCTGGCCGCGGAGACCGCGGCCACCGTGCTGCTGACCGTGGCCCTGGTCCCGGTGATCGACCCGCCGTGGGCCGGCGCGCTGTCCGCGGCCGGGATCATGGTGGTGGTCAGCTACGTGCTGATCGGCGTCGGGCCGCGCACGCTGGGCCGCCAGCACCCGTACCGGATCGGGATGCTGGTCGCGGCCCCGCTGCGGGCGCTGGCCACCCTGCTCGGCCCGCTGACCCGGCTGCTGATCCTGATCGGCAACGCGATCACCCCCGGCCAGGGCTTCCGGCAGGGCCCGTTCTCCTCGGAGATCGAACTGCGCGAGCTGGTCGACATGGCCAGCACCAGCGGGGTCGTCGACGAGGACGAGCGGCAGATGATCCACTCGGTGTTCGAGCTGGGCGACACGCTGGTCCGCGAGGTCATGGTGCCGCGCCCGGACGTGGTCTGGACCGAGCGCGACACCACCGTCGACAAGGTGCTGCGGCTGGCGCTCAAGAGCGGCTACTCGCGGATCCCGGTGCTCGGCGAGAGCATCGACGACATCGTCGGGGTGGCCTACCTCAAGGACATCGTCCGGGCCCAGGCCGAGACCGGACCGGACGGCTCGATGCCGCCGCTGCCGGCGGTGATGCGCGCGGCGGTGTTCGTGCCGGACAGCAAGCGGGTCGACGAGCTGCTCAAGGAGATGCAGGCGGCCCGCAACCACATGGCCATCGTGGTCGACGAGTACGGCGGCACGGCCGGCGTGGTGACCATCGAGGACATCCTGGAGGAGATCGTCGGGGAGATCACCGACGAGTACGACACCGAGGAGGTGCCGGACGTGGTGCACCTCGACGACGGGCGGCTGCGGGTGTCGGCCCGGCTGGCGGTGACCGACTTCGCCGAGCTGTTCCCGGCGGCCGACGGCGAGCGCTCCGAGCTGGCCGACGTGCTGGTCGACGTGGACGTGGACACCGTCGGCGGGCTGCTGGCCCAGCAGATGGGCAAGGTCCCGCTGCCCGGCTCCCGGGCCGAGGTGGCCGGGCTGTCCCTGCTGGCCGAGGGCGGCAAGGACACCCGGGGCCGCATCCGGATCACCTCGGTGCTCGTCGAGCGGCTGCACCCCGGCCCCGACGGGGCCACCGGCGACCCGACCACCGACGCACCCCCGTCCCACGGCGGGGCGGCCGACACCACCGACATGATCGACCCCGTCCGGGTCGCCGAGCGCAACGGGCGCGCCGACGGGGCGGGGCCACGGCAGGAGGAGAGCGATGTCCGGCACGGGTGAGCCGACCGCGGCGCAGGCCCCGGACCCGGAGGACGCCAAGATCGTCACGCTGGCCCGGGCCAGCCGCGCCCGCACCGGTGCCGCGGAGGGAGCGGCCGTGCGCGACACCGACGGCCGGACCTACGCCGCGGGATCGGTCGCGCTGCCGTCGCTGTCGCTGACCGCGCTGCAGGCCGCGGTCGCCGCCGCGGTGTCCAGCGGCGCCACCGCGCTGGAGGCGGCCGCCGTGGTCACCGCGGCCGGCGCGCTCGATCCGGCCTCGCTGGCCGCGGTCGCCGACCTGGCCCCCGGGGCGCCGGTGTTCCGGGCCGATCCGGCCGGCGCGGTCGTGGCGACCGAGCGGGCGGGCGGGGCATGACCGACCGCTACGACGTCGTCGTGGTCGGTGGCGGGATCGTCGGGCTGGCCACCGCGCACGCCGTCGTGCGCACCGGGCGGTCGGTGGCCGTCGTCGAGAGCGGACCGACCCTGGCCGCCCACCAGAGCGGGCACAACTCCAACGTCATCCACTCCGGGCTGTACTACGAGCCGGGCGGCCTCAAGGCCCGGCTGGCGGTGGCCGGGTGCGCGGAGACCGTCGCGTTCTGCCGCGAGCACGACCTGCCGCACCGGGTCACCGGCAAGCTGGTGGTGGCCACCGACCCCGCGGAGCTGCCCCGGATGGCCGAGCTGGCCCGGCGCGGCGCGGCCAACGGCGTCCAGGCCCACCAGCTGGACCCGGCCGGCATCCGCGGCCACGAGCCGCACGTGCGCGGGATCGCCGCGCTGTTCGTGCCGTCCACCGGTATCTGCGACTACCGGCTGATCACCGAGAAGCTCGGCGAGCTGGTCGCCGCGGCCGGCGGCGAGATCCACCTGGACCGGCCGGTGCGCCGGCTGGTGCGCCACCCGGACGGCGTGGTCGTCGAGGCCGCGGGCGGCGACCTGTACGCCGGGCAGGTGGTGGCCTGCGCGGGCCTGCGCGGCGACGAGCTGGCCACCGCCTCCGGGGTCGACCCCGGGGTGCGGATCGTGCCGTTCCGCGGCGAGTACACCGGCTTCTCCGACCGGGCCGCGGCGCTGGTCAACGGGCTGATCTACCCGGTGCCCGACCCGGCGTTCCCGTTCCTCGGGGTGCACGCCACCCGCGGTGTCGACGGCCGGGTGCACGCCGGCCCGAACGCCGTGCTGGCGCTGGCCCGCGAGGGCTACTCGTGGAGCACCGTCAAGCCCAGGGAACTCCTGTCCACCCTCGCCTACCCGGGCATGGTCAAGGTCGCCCGCCAGCACTGGCGGTACGGCCTGGGCGAGATGCACCGGTCGTTGTCCCGGAAGGCCATGGTGAAGCAGATCCAACGCATGCTGCCCGACGTCACCGCCGAGGACCTGCACCCGGCCGGCGCCGGGGTGCGGGCGCAGGCGGTCCGCGCCGACGGCACCCTCGTCGACGACTTCCTGTTCGTCGAGCAGCCCCCGGTCGCCGACGGGGCCGGTGGCACCGGCGCGGTGCTGCACGTGCTCAACGCGCCGTCGCCGGCCGCCACCGCGGCGCTGCCGATCGGCCGGGAGATCCTGCACCGGCTGACCGGCGACCGCCTCGCCCCGCTGGGAGTCGCCCCGTGACCGACACCGCGCGCGAGCCGCAGTACCGCTCCGGGTTCGCCTGCTTCGTGGGCCGGCCCAACGCCGGCAAGTCCACGCTGACCAACGCCCTGGTCGGAACCAAGATCGCGATCACGTCCAGCCGCCCGCAGACCACCCGGCACGCCATCCGCGGCATCCTCAACCGCCCGGACGCGCAGCTGATCCTGATCGACACCCCGGGCCTGCACAAGCCGCGCACGCTGCTGGGCAGCCGGCTCAACGACGTGGTCCGGGAGACCTGGGCCGAGGTCGACGCGATCGGCTTCTGCGTGCCGGCCGACGCCCCGGTGGGGCGCGGCGACGAGTTCATCGTCAACGAGCTGCGCTCGGTGGCCGCCCGCACCCCGGTGATCGGGATCGTCACCAAGACCGACAAGGCTCGCCCGGAGCAGATCGCCGAGCGGCTCACCGAGCTGACGAACCTGATGCCGTTCGCCGAGGTGGTGCCGTGCTCGGCGGTGTCGGGCTACCAGGTCGACCTGCTGGCCGACCTGCTGGTCGCCCGGCTCCCGCAGGGCCCGCAGCTCTACCCGGACGGCGAGCTGACCGACGAGCCGGAGGAGACCCTGGTCGCCGAGCTCATCCGGGAGGCCGCGCTGGAGGGCGTGCGCGACGAGCTGCCGCACTCGATCGCGGTGGTCATCGAGGAGATGATCCCGCGGACCGACCGCCACCCCAAGGCGGCCCCGATGCTGGACGTGCACGCGATCATCTTCGTCGAGCGCGACAGCCAGAAGGGGATCGTGATCGGCAAGGGCGGCGAGCGGCTGCGCCAGGTCGGCAGCGACGCCCGCCGCCAGATCGAGACCCTGCTCGGCACCAAGATCTACCTCGACCTGCACGTCAAGATCGCCAAGGACTGGCAGCGCGACCCCCGCCAGCTGCGCAAGCTGGGCTTCTAGCGCGGGTCAGCGGCTGAAGGTCGTGGCGCCCTCGCCGGTCCACCGCCGGCTCGACGACCGACAGCGCCGCCGGCGGCGTCCGGCCGCGGTCATGGGTCGGGAGTCCCGGGTGCCCGCGCCGGGCGGCCCACGGCCCCGACGGTCGCGGCCCGGCGACCCCGGGCCACCCCGGCACCGCGGCCGCGGCGGATCCGGGCCAGCCCGGCGCGGGCAGCCAGCTCCACGGCGCTCACCAGGAGGGCCATCGCGCAGTAGATGCCGATGAAGGACAGCAGGCCCGCCACGGGATCGCCGACGCGCTGCACCCAGCAGGCGACGACGGCCACGCCGAGGGCTGCGCCGAGGACCACGGCCGGGGCCAGCGCGCGGGCCCGGACCAGTGGCAGCGCCGCCAGGAACGCGGACCCGGCCAGGACCGGGGCGGTGACGGCAAGGTAGGGCGGCGGCGCGGCGAGCCAGCCGCGCAGCACCCCGGCCAGCAGGACCAGCGCCGCGAACACCCCCGCGGCGGCGGCCGCGATGCGCAGCGCGGTTCCCCAGCTCGGGCGGACCGGCCGGCGCCACCGCCGCTCGGCCAGCGCGGCGAGCAGAGCGAGGGCGAGCAGCAGCGGCCAGCCGGCGGCGAACCGGGCCAGCACCGGCTGGCCGAGGGTGAGCCGGTCGCCGTCCAGCGCGACGACCCGCGGCCCCGGCACGGCGATCTCCACGGCCATCGCGGCCAGCACGGCGACCACCACCACGACGGCCGGGGACCGCAGTCCCCACCGCCGGTGCAGCTCGGCGGCGAGCCCGCCGAGCAGCGCGAGCCCGGCCGCCCCGACGGCGACCGCCGCCGGCTCGCCGAGCCG
>DASQMQ010000043.1:0-2087 GCA_035645455.1 Pseudonocardia sp. | reverse complement strand
CTACCAGGCCGGTGTCGACCTGGCCGCGGCGCTGGGTGCGAGCCTGATCTCGGTGGAGGGCAACCAGCACACCGCCGCGCTGCAGGGCAACCCCTGCATCGACGACGTGGTCAACGCCTACCTGATCGACCTGGAGGTGCCCGCCGGGCGGACCGACTGCCGGCTGTGACCGCCTGCTGGGACCGCCCGCGGTGACGGACCGGGACCGGCTGCTGGACCGGTCGGTCGATCGTGTGCGCGACGTCGCAGGGCCTGATCAGGGGGGAAACACGCCCGTAACGCGGCCTTCCTAGGCTCCGGGTATGGATCGCCAGCAGGAGTTCGTGCTCCGCACGCTCGAGGAACGCGACATCCGCTTCGTCCGGCTGTGGTTCACCGACGTGCTCGGTTACCTCAAGTCGGTGGCGGTGGCGCCGGCCGAGCTGGAGGGGGCGTTCGCCGAGGGGATCGGGTTCGACGGGTCGGCCATCGAGGGCTTCGCCCGGGTGTACGAGTCGGACATGGTCGCCCGGCCCGACCCGTCGACGTTCCAGGTGCTGCCGTGGGAGAGCGCTACCGGCGAGCACTACTCGGCTCGGATGTTCTGCGACATCGCGATGCCCGACGGCTCACCGTCCTGGGCCGACCCGCGCCACGTGCTGCGCCGGGCGCTCAGCCGGGCCGGCGAGGCCGGCTTCACCTGCTACGTCCACCCGGAGATCGAGTTCTACCTGCTCCGCGACCTGCCCGCGGACGGCTCGGCGCCGATCCCGGCCGACTCCGGCGGCTACTTCGACCAGGCCAGCCACGACGTCGCGCCGCACTTCCGGCGCAACGCCATCGAGACCCTGGAGTCCATGGGCATCTCGGTGGAGTTCAGCCACCACGAGGGCGGGCCCGGCCAGCAGGAGATCGACCTGCGCTACGCCGACGCGCTGACCATGGCCGACAACATCATGACCTTCCGGTACGTGGTGAAGGAGGTGGCGATCACCCAGGGCGTGCGCGCCTCGTTCATGCCCAAGCCGTTCTCCGCCCACCCCGGCTCGGCGATGCACACCCACTTCTCGCTGTTCGAGGGCGACCGCAACGCCTTCCACGACCCGAACGACCCCTACGAGCTGTCCGAGACCGGCAAGGCGTTCGTGGCCGGGGTGCTGCGGCACGCCCGGGAGATCTGCGCGATCACCAACCAGTGGGTGAACTCCTACAAGCGGCTGATCACCGGCGGTGAGGCGCCGACCGCGGTGTCCTGGGGGCACGCCAACCGATCGGCGCTGGTGCGGGTGCCGATGTACTCCCCGGGCAAGTCCTCGACCCGGCGCGTGGAGATCCGCACCCTGGACACGGCGTGCAACCCGTACCTGGCCTTCGCCGCGGTGCTCGGGGCCGGCCTGCGCGGGGTGCAGAAGGGCTACGAGCTCGGCCCGCCCACCGAGGACGACGTCTGGTCGCTCACCGACACCGAGCGCCGGGCGATGGGCTACGAGCCGCTGCCGCAGAACCTCACCGAGGCCCTCGGCGCGATGGAGCACTCCGAGCTGGTCGCGGAGATCCTCGGCGAGCACGTGTTCGACTTCTTCCTGCGCAACAAGCGGGCGGAGTGGGACGCCTACCGCCGCAACGTGACGCCGTACGAGCTGGCGACCTACCTGCCGGTGCTCTGAGGCCGGACCCGCACCGCCGGCCCCGACCGGGCCGGCGGTCCGGGGCCCGGCTCGACCGCGGCGCCGATCGGGGCCCTGAACAGGGCGAACACCCGACCCGACCCCCCGATTTGAACTCCGCGCAGCGTCCGTGTAACTTAGTCCAAGTCGCCACGGCGAGCAGCACGACAGACCGGGACGGACTTCTCCGGCCCAGAGTCAGCTCGCGTAAGCTGGACGGCAGACCCGCAGGGACCGTCGGGACGCTCGTCGTCTACGGTGGTCCACCTGCGGGAGATGCCCCGGAAGCTGCCTGGCGGTGGTGGATGGTGTGCGGGTGTCTTTTGAGAACTCAACAGTGTGTCGAGCTATTTTTTTCTGGCTTGGTTTTGTGCCAGTTATGTGAGGCTGTGGCCCCCCGTGTCATGGTCTCGTTTTTTTGTAGGGCCAGTTTTTGTTGGA
>DASQMQ010000042.1:0-7980 GCA_035645455.1 Pseudonocardia sp. | reverse complement strand
CTTCCCCGCCCCGGTCAGCACCAGCGCCCGCACGTCCGGCGCCCCGGCCAGCGCCCGCACCGCCTCGACCAGCGCGGTCTTCAGCTCCAGGGTCAGGGCGTTGTAGCGGGCCGGGCGGTTGAGCGTGAGGACGGCGACCGCGTGGTCCTCCGCGTCGCGCTCGACCAGGACCGCCGGACCGGCTGCGTCTTCGCTCACGTCGGGCATCGTAGGTCATCGACCGAACGATCGGTCGACTCGACGACGTCAGCCGCCGCCGGGCCGGTCCCGGTCCTCGTTCCGCCCGGCGGCGACCCGGGACCACCACTCCCGCCGGTGGACGCCGGCGTTCAGCACTGCGGGTACCGCGGCCAGGAGCCCGCCGAGCAGCAGCACCGCCACGTTTCCCCGGCCGATGCCGCTGAACACCAGTGCGATCGCGACGCCCAGCCCGACCGGAACCTGCTGGCGCACCTCGTGCCAGGTCATCGTGGAGCGCCCGGAGCGCGGGGGGCGCAGGAGCCGGTGCCAGCCGGCTCCGACGAGGATGCGCGCCAGCGCCACGTAGGCGACCACCACCCCGACGGGGCCGAGGAAGGACCACCAGGGCCAGACGCCGCGCATCCCGCTCACCAGGACCAGCGCGGGCATGAGCAGGACCACCGCGACCACGGAGAGGACGGACAGCGTCCGTCGCCGGGGCCCGCAGCCGTCCTCCTCCCGCACCGGCGCACCCTGTCATCGATGATCACCGGAGCGCGACCGCCGATCGGCGGCACCGCGCATCCGGTCCATCGACGCCGGTCGCCACCGGGCGTAGGGTCCCGGTGCCGGGAACACCTCGCAGGTGGGCGCCCGTGCCCACCTCGTCCCCGGCGGCCACACCCGGACAGGACGCGCCACCGCGGGCCGGTCGGCGGCCGGGTGCACGGTTCGACGGGCCCCGGCGCCATCCGGACGCCCGATCCACGTGACGAAGGGCGAGGGCCCCGGCCGCGCCCGAGGGGAAGTGCCATGTCCGACAAGTCGCCCCGCCAGTCCGCCAGCAAGAAGACGAAGACACTCAAGGAGAAGCGCGCCGAGAAGGCCGTGAAGAAGGCCAAGAAGTCCTCGGACTAGCGCTGGTCCGGGCGGGCGGGCAGCGGCGGCCGGCAGCGTGGCCGGTCGCCGCCCGCACGGCCGCGGACGAGGCCTGTTTCCCCGGCCCGGCGAGTGCTAGCCTCCCGAACCGAACGAACGGTCGGTTCGGGATCCGGAGGCGTCGTCGATGACCCTGCTGCGCAGCTACGTCGGAGGGGGCTGGCACACGGCCCGGGACGAGGGCCGCCCCCTGCACGACGCGGTGACCGGCGCCGAGGTCGCCCGGATCTCCTCGACCGGCGTCGACTTCGCCGCCGCGCTGGAGCACGGCCGCCGGGTCGGCGGGCCTGCGCTGCGCGAGCTGACCTTCCACCAGCGCGCGGCGCTGCTCAAGGCGCTGGCCGGGCACCTGCGCGAGCACCGCGACCAGCTCTACGCGGTCTCCGCCCGTACCGGCGCCACGCTCGGCGACTCCAAGTTCGACGTCGACGGCGGCATCGGGGTGCTCGCCGCGTACGCCAGCAAGGCCCGTCGGGAGCTGCCCAACGACACCGTCCACGTCGAGGGCGCCGTCGAGCCGCTGAGCCGCGGCGGGACGTTCGTCGGCCAGCACCTCTGCACGTCGATGCGTGGGGTCGCGGTGCAGGTCAACGCGTTCAACTTCCCGGTGTGGGGGCCGCTGGAGAAGCTCGCCCCGGCGTTCCTCGCCGGGATGCCGACCCTGGTCAAGCCGGCCAGCCCGACCGCGTTCCTCACCGCGGAGCTGGTCGAGCTGATCGTCGCGTCGGGCCTGCTGCCGGAGGGCTCGCTGCAGTTCGTCGCCGGCGGGGTCGGCGACCTGCTCGAGCACCTCACCGAGCAGGACACCGTCTCCTTCACCGGCTCCGCCAGCACCGCGGCGAAGCTGCGCAGCCACCCGGTGGTCGTCCGGCGCGGGGTGCGGTTCACCGCCGAGGCGGACTCGCTGAACCTGTCGATCCTCGGCCCCGACGCCGCCCCGGGCAGCCCGGAGTTCGACCTGTTCGTCAAGGGCGTGGTCGCCGAGATGACGGTGAAGGCCGGGCAGAAGTGCACCGCCATCCGCCGGGCGTTCGTCCCGGAGCAGCACCTCGACGCCGCCGTCGAGGCGATCGGCGCGCGGCTGGCCAGGACCACCGTCGGCGCCCCGGACGCCGAGGGGGTGCGGATGGGCGCGCTGGCGAGCCTGGAGCAGCGCGAGGAGGTGCGGCGCAGCGTCAAGGCGCTGGCCGACGCCGGCCGGATCGCGTTCGGCGACCCGGAGCAGGTCGACGTGGTCGGCGCGGACGCCGACCGCGGCGCGTTCCTGTCGCCGATCCTGCTGGTCGCCGACCCCGACCGGACCGAGCCGCACCAGGTGGAGGCGTTCGGACCGGTCTCGACGGTGATGCCGTACTCGAGCACCGGACAGGTGATCGAGCTGGCCGCGCGCGGCCAGGGCAGCCTGGCCGGGTCGGTGGTCACCGGCGACACCGGCTTCGCCCGCGAGGTCGTGCTGGGCGTCGCCCCGTGGCACGGTCGGCTGCTGGTGCTGAACCAGCGGGACGCCAAGGAGTCGACCGGGCACGGCTCGCCGCTGCCCGCGCTGGTGCACGGCGGCCCCGGCCGCGCGGGCGGGGGCGAGGAGCTGGGCGGCATCCGCGGCGTCCTGCACCACATGCAGCGCACCGCCGTGCAGGCCGACCCGGACACCCTCACCGCGATCACCGGCCGCTGGGTCGCCGGTTCCGAACGGCGGCAGACCGACCGCCACCCCTTCCGGTCGCACCTGGAGGAGCTGCGCCCCGGCGACACGGTCGTCGCCGGACCGCGCCGGGTCACCCAGGCCGACGTCGAGCACTTCGCCGAGTTCACCGGCGACACATTCTACGCGCACATGGACGCCGCGGCGGCCGCGGCGAACCCGCTGTTCGGCGAGCGGGTCGCGCACGGGTACCTGATCGTCTCGCTGGCCGCCGGGCTGTTCGTGGACCCCGACCCGGGCCCGGTGCTGGCCAACTTCGGCGTCGACAACCTGCGCTTCCTCACCCCGGTCAAGTTCGACGACGAGCTGACCGTGACGCTGACCTGCAAGCAGCTCACCCCGCGCGACACCGCGGACTACGGCGAGGTCCGCTGGGACGCCGACGTCACCCGCCAGGACGGCGAGTCGGTGGCCCGCTACGACGTGCTGACCCTGGTGGCGAAGAAGGAGCAGGCCCAGTGACGACCACCGCGCGCCGGCTGGGCGACGCCCCGCCGGCCGAGCTGCTCGACCCCGAGGAGCGGATGTCGGTCGACGAGCTGCGCGCGCTGCAACTGCGCCGGCTGCAGTGGACGCTGCGGCACGCCTACGACCACGTGCCGCACTACCGGCGGTCCTTCGACGCCGCGGGCGTGCACCCCGACGACTGCCGCGAGCTGTCCGACCTGGCGAAGTTCCCCACCACGACCAAGGCCGACCTGCGCGACAACTACCCGTTCGGGATGTTCGCCGTGCCGCAGGACCAGGTCCGGCGCATCCACGCCTCGTCCGGCACCACCGGACGGCCGACCGTGGTCGGCTACACCGCCCAGGACATCGAGAACTGGTCGACGGTGATGGCCCGCTCGATCCGGGCGGCGGGCGGGCGGCCCGGCCACAAGGTGCACAACGCCTACGGCTACGGCCTGTTCACCGGCGGGCTCGGCGCGCACTACGGCATCGAGAAGCTCGGCGCCACGGCCATCCCGATCTCCGGCGGGATGACCCCGCGGCAGGTCCAGCTGATCGGCGACTTCCGGCCCGAGATCATCATGGTCACCCCGTCCTACATGCTCACCATCATCGACGAGTTCGAGAAGCAGGGCCTCGACCCCGCCGCCTCCTCGCTGCGGATCGGCATCTTCGGCGCCGAACCGTGGACCGAGCGGATGCGCCGCGAGATCGAGGACCGGATGGACATGCACGCGGTCGACATCTACGGCATCTCCGAGGTGATGGGCCCGGGCGTGTCCCAGGAGTGCGTGGAGACCAAGGACGGCCTGCACGTCTGGGAGGACCACTTCCTGCCCGAGGTCGTCGACCCGCTGGAGGGCACCCCGCTGGCCGACGGCGAGGAGGGCGAGCTGCTGTTCACCTCGCTGACCAAGCAGGCCCTGCCGATCATCCGCTACCGCACCCGCGACCTCACCCGGTTGCTGCCCGGCACCGCCCGGCCCGCCATGCGCCGGATGCAGAAGATCACCGGCCGGAGCGACGACATGATCATCCTGCGCGGGGTGAACCTGTTCCCGACCCAGGTCGAGGAGATCGTGCTGCGCACCCCCGGGCTCGCGCCGCACTTCCAGCTGCTGCTCACCACCGAGGGCCGGATGGATGCGCTCACCGTGCGGGTCGAGGCCCGACCGGACGTCCCGGCCGAGCGACGTGCGGCGGCGGCCGCCCAGCTGGTCGGCGCGGTCAAGGACACCATCGGGGTCAGCGTGCACTGCGAGGTGGTCGACCCGGAGACCCTGGAGCGGTCGGTGGGCAAGCTGCAGCGACTCAAGGACCAACGGCACCGGTAGCGTCCACAGTGGTGGGTTGCCGCGGACGGCGGTACTGCCACTACGCTGCGCGGATGCCTGATCTGCTGCCGCCGCTGCCCGAGGAGTTCGAGCGGGTCCTGTGCGTGGTCGCCCACCCCGACGACATCGAGTACGGCTCCTCCGCGGCGGTCGCCGCGTGGACCGACCGCGGGGTCGAGGTGGCCTACCTGCTGCTCACCCGCGGCGAGGCCGGGATGGACGCCAGCCCGCCCGAGCGCACCGCGGAACTGCGGGTCGAGGAGCAGATCGCCGGGTCCCGGGCGGTCGGGGTGTCCCGGGTGGACTTCCTGGACCACCCGGACGGCGTCCTGGAGTACGGCCTGGACCTGCGCCGGGACATCGCGCTGGCGATCCGGCGGTTCCGGCCGGATGCGCTGCTGGTCGGCGCGTGGGACATCGAGACCATGGCCGGGCTCAACCAGGCCGACCACCGGGTGGCCGGGCTGGCCGCCATCGACGCGCTGCGCGACGCCGGCAACCGCTGGGTGTTCCCCGACCAGTTCACCGACGGCCTCGAACCCTGGGGAACGCGCTGGCTGCTGGTCGCCGGCAGCCAGCAGCCCACGCACGGGGTGGACGTCACCGGGCAGCCGCTGGAGCGCGGCATCGCCTCCCTGGAGGCCCACCGCCAGTACCTGGCCGGACTGCCCGGCCACCCACCGCCCCGGGCGCTGCTCTCCGGCATCACCGCGATGGGGGGACGGGCGATGGGTGTGCCGCACGCGGTGCTGTTCCGCGCCATCGACTTCCACGCCCCGCCGCCGATCGCAGCGGAGTTCATGGACCAGGCCGGATCGGACACTCGCGACTGACCGCCCGTCACCTGACAGGACGCATCCCTAGAGTGATCCAGGCCACGCCGAGCCGGGTTTCAGCGCGGTTCGAGGAGGTTCCCCCAGGTCGGACGCGCGGGTGATGCGACCCTCACCGGCGACCAAGGCAAGCCTGTATTGCCTGGCAGGAGGCGTGCGAGTGGGTCATGCTCGGGCCATGACCTCGACCCAGAACCTGCCCCAGGTGAAGAACTGCTCGGTGAGCAGCTGCTCCTACAACACCGATTCGGACTGCCACGCCGGTGCGATCACCATCGCCGGCGACCACGCCCACTGCGGGACCTTCGTGGAGATCTCCTTCCGCAGCGGGCTCGACCGCAGCGCGATGGTCGGTGCCTGCCACCGCGCCGAGTGCCGCTACAACGACAAGCTCGAGTGCACGGCCCCGTCGGTGAACGTCGGCGCCGGCCAGGACGTCGCCGACTGCCTGACCTACGAGGCCAGGTAGTCCGGGTCGCGCACCGCGACCGGCTCGAGGCCGCCGGTCGGATCCGCCCGCAGGGCGCCGTCGGCGACGGCCAGCGCGGCCACCGGGTCGTCATCATCGACCAGGACCGCGCGGCCCCCGGCGGCGACCTCGCGCACGTCCGCCAGCAGTACCCGCCGCTCGGCCGCCGAGAGGCCGTCGGTGATCCGGTCGACCAGCACGATCGACGCCGGCCCGCAGCCGGCGTCGTGCACCGCGGCGCGGCGATCCAGGAGGCCGTCGCCCGGGTGACCGGTCAGCCGGAGCACTCCGAGCACGTCGTGCCCACCCGCGCAGCGTCCGCTGTCGTCGTCGAGCCGGTTCATCACCCGGCGCCGGGCCGGCGACGACCCCAGCAGCACGGTCACTTCTCCGACCGCCAAACGCAGCCCCATGAAGGACTCCCTCACCTCAGTTGAGGGCACGCTAACTCGTGATGTGCCCCGCGGTCCAGGGTCCGGCCGACGGCCGGAGCAGCATCACGTCCCGGCCGGCGCCACCCGCTCGACCTCCCGGTACACCGCACGGGCCCGGTCCAGTACCGCCAGCAGGTCCCCGAGCTGCTGGTCACGGCGCTGCGGGTCGAACCGGCCGTGCTCCCCCACCAGCTCGGCCAGCCCGTCGAGCAGCGCCAGGCACCAGCGTGCCGACCGCGCGCGGGCCACCCGCCGACCGGCCACGTCCACGTACACCGGCGAGGTGTGCGCGAACACCGGGGCGCCGACGGTGTACGGGTCCTCGTCGCCGTGGGCGGCCAGGGCGAGCCACGCCCCCTCGCTGCCGACGCTCACCTCGTGCTCCAGCTCGTCGCGCTCGGTACCGGCCAGTTCGCCGTCGGGCCCGTAGAGCACCAGCCGGCGCACCCCCGACCCGGTCACCCGCCCGCGCACGACCAGCCGGTCCCCCGGCTCCGGCCGCAGCACCGCGCCCGGCCCCCGCCCGTCGACGTCCAGTGCGGGCCAGGGACCGTTGGTGACCAGCGTCCGGCCGCCCCGGATCGCCGCGGTGAACGCCTCGACCGACAGCCCGGCCGCCCCCAGCTGCGCATAGACCCGCCCCCAGCCCGGTGGGTTGGACGCCGGCGCCGGGCCGTGGGCGAACGACAGGAACGTGTCGGTGCCGGCCACCGCGGCCAACCGCAACCCGCACGACAGCAGGTGGTGGTAGAGCACCAGCGCGCCGCGGTCGTCGAAGCACGACACCAGCTCCACCGCGTCCACCACGCCGAGCGCGGCGTCGGCGACCAGCTCGCGCGCCTCCACAGTGCGATGCGGCGCGAGCAGGTCCGCGGTCCGGTCCAGCGGGGAGAACACCGGGTGGGCGTAGGTGGTGGCGGCGCCGAGCTCGCGCATCTGCGCGCAGGCCACGCTGTTGGGCGGCCAGTCCCACGGATGGTCGGTGCCCTCGTGACCGGTGTGCCGCAGCGCCGGGGCCGCGGTCAGGCCCAGCCCGTGCACGTGACCGAGCAGGTCGTTGCGGAACTCCAGGCCGGCCCGCGCGACCGACGGCTCGTCGCCGCGCTGCTCGGCCCACAGGTCGGTGCCGGCGGTCGACTCCAGCAGTTCCGCGTCGTAGACGAGCGGTCCGCCGAGGTTCCCGGCGGCCAGGTTCATCAGGTGCAGGCCCTCGCCGCGCTGCATCCGCGCGGCGTCGACCGGGTGCAGGACGTGGTCGCCGCTGTAGTTGAGGTGGACGTGCAGGTCGGCGCCGTACCAGCCGTCCGCGGCCGGGTGGAACCGACGACCGGGCCGGTAGTCGACGGTGGCCGTGCCGCCCGGTTGCGGGTCGACGGTCACCTGCATCCGCTCGAACTCCAGCCCGCGCGCGGCCACCACGGTGAGCGGCCCGGCGGGCACGGCCAGCCGGGTGGTGCCCGGGGTGGTGTGGAAGAACGGCTGGTCGGCGGCGTCCCACTTGTGCGACACCCCGGCGGCGAACCAGGCGCCACCCGTCGGGTCGGTCACCGACCACCGGGCGCCGTCCGGGCTGCTGAGCTCCAGCGTGGCCGTCGCGTGCGCGGCCACGGCGTCGGCGACGGTCAGCCGGGCCTCCCCG